>CAYGYQ010000042.1:0-18905 GCA_964354035.1 uncultured Bordetella sp. | reverse complement strand
CGATGTCGTAGTCGCACTTCTGCAGCAGCTTCTGGATGATGTTCTCGACGTCCTCACCGACGTATCCGGCCTCCGTGAGCGTGGTCGCGTCGGCGATCACGAATGGAACGTCGAGCAGCCGCGCGAGGGTCTGCGCGAGCAGCGTCTTGCCGGAACCGGTCGGACCGATCAGCAGGATGTTGCTCTTGGCGAGTTCGACCTCGTCGTCCTTGCCGCCGGTTTCCAGGCGCTTGTAGTGGTTGTAGACGGCAACCGCAAGAATCCTCTTGGCGAGATCCTGACCGATCACGTACTGGTCGAGGATGTCGCGGATCTCGTGCGGCGTGGGCAGCTTGTTCTTGTCGGAGCGCGCCGCCTCCGCGGTCGTGCCTTCCTCGCGGATGATGTCGTTGCAAAGCTCGATGCACTCGTCACAGATGAACACCGACGGACCGGCGATGAGCTTGCGCACCTCGTGCTGGCTCTTCCCGCAGAACGAGCAGTAGAGAAGCTTGTCGCCGGTGGATTTGTCGGCCATCAGTCGGGCGATTCGGTGCGTGGGTCGAGGCTACTGGGCGAGGTCCCGTGGGGACTTTACCCGCCCTTGGCCCGCTTCTGCAAGACCTGGTCGACGATTCCGTACTCCCTGGCCTGCTCGGCCGTGAGGAAATTGTCACGGTCGTGGTCGCGCTCGACCTGCTCGGCCGTGCGTCCGGTGAATGCCGCCATCTGGTCGATGAACCGGCGTTTCAAATCGATGACGAACTGCGCATGCCGCTCGATGTCCGACACCTGGCCCTGGAAGCCGCCCGACGGCTGGTGGATCAGGACCGTGGAATTGGGCAGCACAAAGCGCTTGCCCTTGGCTCCGGCGGCCAGCAGGAACGCCCCCATCGACGCCGCCATGCCGATGCACAGTGTCGACACATCCGGCCGGATGAACTGCATCGTGTCGAAGATCGCCATGCCCGCCGACACCGATCCGCCAGGCGAATTGATGTAGAAGTTGATGTCCTTGTCCGGGTTCTCGGATTCGAGGAACAGCATCTGCGCGACGACGAGGTTCGCCGTTGTTTCCGTGACCGGCCCCACGAGGAAGATCACCCGCTCCTTCAGCAGCCGCGAGTAGATGTCGTACGCGCGCTCGCCGCGTCCGCTCTGCTCGATCACCATGGGGATCAGCCCCAGACCCATCGGTTGGTCCATCGTCGCCTCGTCGTTCGCTTTCATGGGAATCATTGTAGTGCGAATTGCGTTGCCGGTCGCGCCATGGCGACCGGCGGTGGAGAATCCGGGTCGATCTGCGCGATCTCGGCGCGGCGAACGACGTGTCGGCTACGAACTGTCCGCTACGCCGGAGCGCTCGGCAGCGACCGCCGGCAGGCGCCGGTCGCTGCCGGGGACGGCAACGGCGTTACGATCGGCTGGTCCCCATCAGATCGGTGAACGCGACCGGCTTGTCCTCGACCTGCGCTCGTCCCAGGACCCAGGCGACGACATTTTGCTCGACCGCAAGCGCCTCGAAGTCGCTCAGCCGCTCGGGCTTCTCATAATGCCAGCGCACGACGGCCTCCGGCTGCTCGTAGGTCTGCGCGGCCTCCTGCAGCAGCGCCTTCACCTGCTCCGGCTTTGCGCTCAGGGCCTCGGTGCGTACCACCTCAGAGAGAATCAATCCAAGGGCCACGCGAACCTCCGCGTTCGCGCGAAACATGTCCGGCGTGAGCTTCACATCTTCCGCGTTCATACCCTTTTCCCGCATGTCGGCGGCCATCCGCTGCGCCATGTTCTGCGCCTCGATCTCCACCAGCGACTTCGGCAACATGAAGGTCGCCTTCTGCCGCAACGCGGTGAAAACCTGTTCCTTCACTGCCGTATCGATCTTGCGCTTGAGCTCGAGCCGGAGGTTGGACGCGATCTCCGCTTTCAGATCCTCGAGATCGCCGCTCGCCACGCCGAAGGTGCGCACGAACTCGGCATCGACCTCCGGCAAATGGCCTGCCTCCACGCTCTTCACCGTCAGACTGAATTGGGCGGCCTTCCCGGCGACCTCCTTGCCGTGGTAATTAGCCGGGAACGTGAGCCCGAAGGTCTTGGTCTCGCCTTCCGTCATCGCCGAGATTGCAGTCTCGAATTCCGGCAGCATCCGGCCCTCGCCCAGGACGATGGCGAAATCGTTCGCCTGCCCGCCCGGAAACGCGACGCCGTCGATCGTGCCGCTGAAATCGACGACCACCCGGTCCCCCGTCGCGGCGCCGCGCGCCACTCGTTCGTAGCGCGTGCGCTGCCGGCGCAACATCTCGATAGTGCGCTCGACGTCATCGGCACCCACTTCCGTCAGCGGCCGTTCGATGGTCACGTCGGCGAGGTCGCCGATGCGCACTTCGGGATAGACCTCGAACACCGCCGAGAACTCGAGCAGCTCCGGTGCCGCGGCCTCGGCCCTGGGCTCGATCCGCGGGTAACCCGCGATGCGAAGGTTCTGCTCGCGCAAGGCATCGGCGAACGTCGTCTTCACGGCATCCGCAATGACGTCCGACCGCACCTGCGGACCATATTGCTGGGCGACCATCTTCAAGGGCACCTTGCCGGGCCTGAAACCGGCCACCTTGGTGTTCTTCGCCAGCCGCGCCAGCCGTTGCGCGACCTCATGTTCGATCTGCGCCACCGGCACCGACATGGTCAGCCTGCGCTCGAGCTCGCCGAGGGTTTCCAGACTGGTTTGCATACGCGTCGAATCCTTGCTAATGTGGATCGGTGGTGCGAAAGGGGGGACTCGAACCCCCATGGGTTGTCCCGCTGGAACCTAAATCCAGTGCGTCTACCAATTCCGCCACTTTCGCAGCCGCTTTCGCCAAACGGGTAATGATAGCGGATCCAGGGCCGGTACGCCAGGAAAACGCCCCCCTGGCCCGTCCCATTGCCGAGGATTTGTAGCCCTTTCGGCGCCTTGCGTCCGATTTCCGTGTCCGTCGCGCATTACGAAAACTTTCCCGTCGCCTCGCTGCTCGTGCCCAGAGCGCTGCGCCCGGCCATAGGCGCGATCTACCAGTTCGCCCGCACGGCGGACGATATCGCGGACGAAGGTGACCTCCACCCCGAGGCGCGGCTGGCGGGACTCGCTCGCCACGAGCGTGCCCTCGACGCCATTGCGGCGGGCACGCCACCGGCGCAATCCCCGTTCCCGCAACTCGCGGCCGCCATCGCGCGCCACGCCTTGCCGTTGGCACCGTTCCGCGATCTCCTGTCGGCGTTCCGGCAGGACGTCTCGACGACGCGCTACGCCACTGCCAATGCCCTGCTCGATTACTGCCGCCGCTCGGCCAATCCCGTCGGCCGGCTGATGCTGCGCCTCTACGGGGCCGAGTCCCCGGCCAACGGCGTCGCCAGCGATGCCATCTGCACGGCGCTCCAGCTCATCAACTTCTGGCAGGACATCGCGGCCGACTGGTGCCGGGGGCGCGTGTACCTCCCCGGCGAGGACCTCGCCCGTTTCGGTGTCACCGAGGCCCATATCGCCAGCGCGCGCTGCGACGACGCCTGGCGGGCGCTCATCGCGTTCGAATCCGGACGCACGCGCGCGCTGCTCGAATCGGGACGATCGCTGACGCGCGCGCTGCCCTGGCGCCTGCGACTGGAAGTGTCCGGCATCCTTGCCGGCGGACACCGCATTCTGGATGGCATCGACGCCGTCGGTGGCGACGTGTTCCGGCGGCGCCCGCAACTCTCGGGCGCCGCCTGGGCCGGCGTGGCGCGCGATGCCGTGTTCCCGCCACGCCGCCATCGCCTCGCGCACCCCGAAGGCGCGACATGACGCCCGACGAATACTGCCAGCAGCGGACCGCCCGCAGCGGGACGAGCTTCTATTACAGTTTCCTGTTCCTGCCGCCGGAGCGGCGGCGCGCGATCACGGCGCTTTATGCGTTCTGCCGCGAGGTCGACGATGTCGTCGACGAGGTTTCCGACCCGGCGCTGGCGCGCACGAAGCTCGCGTGGTGGCGGCGCGAGATTGGCGCCGTGTTCACCGGATCGCCGCAGCATCCGGTTGCGCTCGCCCTGAAGCCCGTCGTCGCGACGTACCGGCTCCCCGAAGCGCATTTCCAGACGGTGATCGACGGCATGGCGATGGATCTCGATTGTAGCCGTTACCTCGATTTCGCCGAGCTCGAGCGCTATTGCCATTGCGTGGCCGGTGCCGTCGGGCTGCTGTCGGCCGAAATCTTCGGCTACGCGAATCCGGCCACCCGCCAGTACGCGCGCGACCTCGGCATTGCCTTCCAGCTCACCAACATCATCCGCGACGTCGGCGAGGATGCGCGCCGCGGCCGGATCTACCTCCCGCAAGACGAACTCGCCCATCACGGCGTGACGGCTGCCTCGCTGCTGAGGCATGAAAGCAGCCCTGCGCTCACCGCCCTGATGGCCGCGCAAGTAGCCCGCGCGCGACTCTGGCACGCGCGCGCCATGGCTGCGCTTCCCGCCGAAGATCGCCGGTCGCAACGCCCCGGGCTCATCATGGCGGGCATCTATCGCGCATTGCTCGACGAGATCGAGCGCGACGGTTATCGCGTGCTCCATCATCGGATCGCGCTCACGCCGTTGCGCAAGCTGTGGATCGCCTTGAAGACCGCGCGCCGTGGCTGATGCCGCGGCGGCGCACGTCGCCGTCATCGGCGGCGGGTGGGCAGGCTGCGCCGCTGCGGTGACCCTCGCCGCCGCGGGCGTCCCGGTCACGCTGTTCGAACAGGCGAAAACGCTCGGTGGGCGCGCGCGCCGCGTCGAGCGCAACGGCATCGTCCTCGACAACGGCCAGCACCTCCTCATCGGTGCTTACCGGCAGACGCTCGCGTTGCTGGCCACGGTACATCGTGCCGGGGAGGTGGAGGCGCTGTTCCATCGTTTGCCGCTGACGCTGCGCGCCTTCGGCGGACACCGGTCAGGCGGGCTCGAGCTCGCGGCCTGGAGGGCACCGGCACCGCTGCATCTGGCGGGGGGCGTGCTCGGGGCGCGGGGGTTGAGCTGGCGCGAACGCCTGGCCCTGCTCGCCGATTTCCGCCGCCTGACGCTCGCGCAGTCCCCCGGTGCCCCGGACGAGTCGGTGGCGCAGTGCCTGGCCCGGACGTCGCCCCGCACGCTCGCCGGCATGTGGGGGCCACTTTGTCTCGCCGCACTCAATACGACGCCAGAGCGCGCGTCGGCCCGGATGTTCGCGCAGGTGCTGCGCGCAGCGTTCACCGGCACGCATCGCAACAGCGATTTCCTGGTCCCGGCGCTCGATCTGTCGGCGTGCTTTCCCGATGCCGCGGCGCAGTTCATCGTGCAGCGCGGCGGGGTCGTGCGCCGCGGCGTCGCCGTGCGCCTGATCGAACGCGCCGGTGACGCCGTCGCGCTGCGCACGGGCGCCGACGTGGTGAACTATGCCGCCACCATCGTCGCCGTCGCGCCGCAGCAGCTGGCGACAACCGTCAGCGCCGCGGCGGCAAGCGACGAAGCATGGCGCGTGCCGCTCGCGCTGACCGGCGCGTTCGCCTACGAATCGATCACGACCATCTATTTTGGATTCGCCGGACGGATCGCCTTCGGCGTGCCGATGCTGCGGCTCGACGATGCGCCGGGCCATTGGGCGTTCGACCGGAGCGCAGCGCTCGCCAGCGGCGCGGCAGGAGGCACGCAAAGCCTGATCGCGGTGGTCATCAGCGCCGGCGGGCCGCACGACGCACTCGACCACGGAACGCTCTCGGCCAAGGTCGAGTCGCAGCTGCGCCGGCTCGCCCCGGACCTTCCGGCGACCACTTTCGCGCACGTCATCGCCGAACAACGCGCGACCTACGCGTGCACGCCGGGGCTGGCGCGCCCGGCGGGAGGACGCGTCGGCCGGGGCATCTATCTCGCCGGCGACTACACCGATCCTATTTTCCCGGCAACGCTCGAAGCCGCGACGCGCAGCGGCGTCGCGGCCGCCCACGCGCTCATCGCCGATGGCGCAGCAGGCGCTGCTGCTCGCGGTTCCACTCGCGCTCCTTGATGGTCGCGCGCTTGTCGTACTGTTTCTTGCCTTTGGCGAGCCCGAGATCGAGCTTGATCCGCCCTTTGCTGAAATGCATGTTGAGCGGCACGAGCGTGTATCCCGCGCGCTCGACCTGACCGACAAGACGGCTGATTTCCCGGCGGTGCAGCAACAGCTTGCGCGTTCGCGTCGGGTCCGCAAGCACGTGCGTCGACGCCGAGACGAGCGGCGTGATGTGGGCGCCGATGAGCACGATTTCGCCGTCCTTCACGACCACGTAGGCTTCCTTGATCTGCGCGCGGCCGGCGCGGATGGCCTTCACCTCCCAGCCGGAGAGGGCGACCCCAGCCTCGAATTTCTCCTCGATGAAGTAGTCGTGATAGGCTTTTCTGTTCTCTACGATGCTCATGAACCTGCCAATGGACCTGTCGCCCGGGTCGTGCATTCTAGCAACCGCCTCATGCAAAGCGTGAGGAAGTCGGTGCTGGTGCCGTACTCCGCCGCCGAAATGTTCGAGCTCGTCGACCGGATCGAGCTCTATCCGCAGTTCCTGCCGTGGTGCAGCGGAACCCGGGCACTGGCGGCGCGCGCCGACGGGAAGACGGCTCGTGTCGACATCAACTATCACGGCGTCCGTGCGCATTTCACGACCGACAACGTCAATCGGGCCAGCGAGTCGATCGTGATGACACTGCGCGACGGCCCCTTTCAACACCTGCACGGGGAATGGCGTTTCGTGCCGCTCGCCGCCGATGCCTGCAAGGTCGAGCTCGCGCTCGCCTACGAGTTCGCGACGCACCTTCTGGAGCGGGCCGTGGGCCCCGTGTTCGGTCACATCGCGAATACGTTCATCGACGCGTTCGTCCGGCGGGCCGAGGTTATATATCCGAGGCGCTCGTGAAGGTCACCGTCGTCTGGGCAACGCCGCATCTGCAGGACGTCGTCGCCGTCGAGCTGACTCCGGGGGCGACGATCGCGGATGCGGTCCGCCGCTCCGGGTTGGTTGCGCAATACGGACTCGACCCGACGACGCTCCGCTTCGCTCGGTATGGTGTTCGTGCCGCGGCCGACGCCTGCCTTGCGGAAGGCGATCGGGTCGAAATTGCGCGCGCGCTCCTGGTTGATCCCAAGGTCGCGCGGGCCCGGCGCGCACGCCTGATCGCACCTGTCCCAAGGGCGTCGCATGCCGGGCCCGACACCGTGAAATAGCCACCAGCCGCGGGCAGGGCTTGCCCGGCGGCGCCGAATCGCGGACAATGCGCCGGTGCGCGCCCCCCTCCTTTGTCGCCGTTACGTCGTCGCGCTGTTCGCCGCGTGCGTGGCTGCGCTGGTGCCACCGGCCGCCGCGCAGGAGAAGGTCGCCCGGTCATTCACGGACACCGCGACCACGACGGTGAAGGGCGCGGCCGCGACCGCCCTGCACTCGGCCCAGGATCTCGCCTCGGCGGCGCTCAACCTGATCGGCATCCGTTACAAGTGGGGTGGCAATTCGCCGGAAACAGGCCTGGATTGCAGCGGGCTCGTCCGTTACGTTTTCCAGCAGGTGACCGGTGTCACGCTTCCGCGCACCGCGAAGGACATGAGTCACGTCGGCACGCAGGTGGCGGCATCCGATCTGCAGCCGGGCGACCTGGTCTTCTTCAACACGCGGCGCTTTGCGTTCTCGCACGTCGGCATCTACCTCGGCGACAACCGGTTCATCCATGCGCCGCGCCGCGGGCGCGAGGTCGAGATCGCGACCTTCGATTCGGGTTTCTGGCAGCAGCGGTTCAACGGCGCCCGCCGGATGGCCGGCGTGACGCTCGACCTCATCCCTTCGTTCGTCGGCGAGGCCATGGCCACGCCGCTGGCGGCTGCCGAAGCCGAAGCGCACCCCTGAGACGGTGCCCCAGGTCGCGTTTCAGCGCGCCCCGGCGCGCTGCAGCCGGCCGACCATTGCCGGTTCCTTGCCCCGCCGCGCCCAGTCGAGCGCACTGGCGCCGCTGTCGTTGCGGCGATTGACGTCCGCGCCGCGCGCAATCAGCAGATCCATTGTCGACGATCGTCCCTCCCGCACCGCCATCATCAGCGCCGTGGTGCCGTTGGGAGCGGTGGCATTGATGTCCGCCCCCTCGGCGAGCAGATAGCGGACGATCTCGTCATGACCGTTGGTCGCCGCGTAAATCAGCGCCGTCCATCCCTTGTGATTCACTTCGGCGCCCGCTGCCCGAAGTTTGCGCACCAGTTCAGCGCGGCCGCCCAGCGACGCCACCATCAATGCAGTGTCCCCGAATCCGGTGCGCGCGTTGACATTCGCGCGCGCGGCGAGCAGCAGGTCTACGGTCGCGGCATTGCCGGCGCGCGCGGCGATCACGATCACCGGGTCGCCATTTTGGTCAACGGTATCCGGATCCGCTCCTCCCGCGAGCAGCCGCTTTACTTCCGGCACCCGATCATTGGCTACGGCCACCGCGAAGTCCGCCGACAACGACTGCGCGCGCACACCGGGCATGACCATGCTGAACGCGGCGGCGAGCAAGCCTGCCAGCGCGAGGCGCCGCTGCCGGCGGATTTCAATGGACATGGTGTGCCTCCGTGCCGTCAATCCCGAACAACCTGAAAAAGTTCGCCGTCGTCGCCCGAGCGACGACTTCGGGCGACACTCCGCGCAGACGCGCGATCTCGGCCGCAACGTGCGGCACGTAGGCGGGCTGGTTGCGCTTGCCCCGGAACGGCACCGGCGCGAGATAGGGCGAATCGGTCTCGATCAGCAACCGGTCGAGCGGAACGTTCCGGGCGACATCCTTCAGTTCATGCGCGTTCCGGAACGTGACGATGCCGGAAAAGGAAATATGGAAGCCGAGGTCGAGCGCGGCGCGGGCAACCTCCTGCGATTCGGTGAAGCAGTGCATCACGCCTCCGGCATCGCGGGCGCCCTCGTCGCGCATGATCGACAGCGTGTCAGCAGCAGCAGCCCGCGTGTGGACGACGAGCGGCCGACCGGCCATGCGCGCCGCGCGGATGTGAATGCGGAACCGCTCGCGCTGCCAGCCGAGATCCCCCTGGAGGCGGTAGTAGTCGAGCCCGGTTTCGCCGAGCGCCACCACCTTGGGCTGCGCGGCGAGCGCGACCAGTCCCTCGATTGTGGGCTCCGGCGTGCCCTCCGAGTCAGGATGCACGCCAACACTCGCGTACAGGTTCGGATGCGCCATGGCCAGCGCGTGCACCGCGGGCCAGTCCGGCAGGTTCACCGCTATGCAGAGCGCATGGGTGACCCGCGCCGCGGCCATCGCCTCAAGCAGCGCCGGCAAGTCCGCCGCGAGCTCGGGAAAATCGAGATGGCAATGGGAGTCGACGTACATCGGCTGGCGGGCGATCGCGGCATCCAGCGCCACGGGCAGGGTGCGCGGACATCGGACCCGGCTCAACCCGTGTCTGCAACCGCGGGGGGGGCCCTACATCGTGTGCGTTGGCCGGACCGAAGCCAGCGACTCGCCCAGGATCTGCTCGATCGTCGCCCGCGCATTGGCGCCGGTGTCGTCCTGCGTGAACTGGACCCCGATGCCCTGCGTCCGGTTGCCCTGGACCCCCTCGGGGGTGATCCAGACGACCTTGCCCTGGACCGCGATGCGATTCGGGTCGTCCATCAGGGACAGCAGCATGAAGACTTCCTCGCCGAGCTGGTACTGCCGCGATGTCGGAATGAAGATGCCGCCGCCCTTCAGAAACGGCATGTACGCGGCATAGAGCGCGGCCCGCTCGCGAATGTTGAGCGAAAGCACTCCGGGGCGCGCACCGGCTGCCGTTGCCGCGCCCGGCAGCATGCTGATCGTCTTGTTTTCCGCCATGGTCAGAACAGAGCCCGGTAATCCAGAAGAACTGCCTCGGCAACGAGGCGCGGTTGCAGCGGGTGGGCCAGCAGCGCCCGCTGGCGCAGAAGGGATCGATGATAGCGAAACAATGCGATCGGCGCCACCCGCGCGGCCAGATGCTCGAGCGGCGCTGTCGCGTCAGGATTCTGTCGCGCCGCATCGCCAGCCGCGATGCGCGCCAGATCCGCGGTCCAGGCGATCAACCAATCCAGCGCCAGGGTGAGTCGCGCACGGCGCTCGTCCTTGCCTCCGGCATCGATTCGCGCTGCCAGCGCGGGTACGGAAAGGCGCTCCGGCTGGCCGAGCGCGGCGAGCCAGAACCGGCGCTCGGCCAGCGCATCAGGATCGGCACGCGCGAGCGCATCGATCGGCGCCCCCGCCGCCTGCGCGAGCGCCAGATCGGGTGCCGCGACGCCTTGCGCCGCGAGCCACGCGCGCGCTGCGGCCGGCGTGGGCAAAGGCGCGGCCAACTTGCGACAGCGCGAAAGGATGGTCGCTGGCAGGCGCCCCGGCTGGTCCGAGACCAGGATCAGGTAGGTCCCCGGCGGCGGCTCTTCTAGCGTCTTCAGCAGCGCGTTCGCCGCCGCCGCGTTCATCCGCTCGGCCGGCGCAATGACCGCAACCTTGGCCCGCTGGCGATGACTCGTCAGCTGCACGAACTCCGTGAGCGCGCGCACGCGGTCAATGCCGATGGTCTCCACTGTCGCGAGGGTACCGTCGTCCGGATCGACGAGCATAAGCTCGAGGCGCATGAAGTCGGGGTGCTGGCCCGCGATCGCGTAGCGGCAGCCGGGGCACTCGCCGCAGGCAAGTCCGTCCGCGCGCGGCGCCTCGCACAACAGTGCCTGGGCAAAATTGAGCGCCAGCGCGCGCTTGCCGATGCCGCGCGGTCCGTGTACGAGCAACGCATGCGGCCAGCTAGCGCGCTGCGCCAGCGCCGCGCGGGCCCCATCGAGCTGCCAGGGCAGCAGCGGCAGCCAAGGCAGTCGCGCCGGCTCCGCGGCGCGCTCGCTCGTCACGCTTCCAGTCCCAACGCCGCCAGATGCGTGTCCAGCTCGGCGCGCACCATCGCCAACGGCCGCGTGCTGTCGACGATCCGGAACCGGCCCGGCTCAATGGCGGCACGCTCCAGATAGGCGTCGCGCACGCGTGCGAAAAAAGAGCTCTCTTCGCGCTCGAACTTGTCGAGAGCTCGACCTTCGCGCTGAGCTGCGTCGAGGCGTGCGCGCGAAACGCCGGTCGGCACGTCGAACAGGAAGGTGACGTCGGGCTGGCAATCTCCGTGAATCCACTGCTCGAGCTCGCGGATACGGACCCGCGGGACGCCGTGACCGCCGCCCTGGTAAGCGTAGGTCGCGTCGGTGAAGCGGTCGCAGAGCACCCAGTCACCCCGGGCGAGCGCCGGCCGGATCACGAGTTCGAGGTGCTCGCGCCGCGCCGCGAACATCAGCAGCGCCTCGCTGTCGCGGGTCATCGACTCGTGCAGCAACAGCGCGCGCAGTTTTTCTCCGAGGACCGTGCCACCGGGCTCGCGCGTGGCAACAGCTACGCGGCCGCTGGCGCTGATGCGCGCGGCAAGCCAGGCGGCATGCGTGCTCTTGCCGGCGCCGTCGATGCCCTCGAGAGTGATGAAACGGCCGGTACGGGAAGTCATGAGAGAGTGCCACAAAGAGCCGGGAGCAACTGCAACCGGGCCAGGCGCCTGCGCTCGGTCACCGTCGCCCGAGCTGGAATCTTGCCACGGCGCGATTGTGATCGGGTAGGTTCGTTGAAAATTCGCTCGTGCCGTCGCCGCGCGCAACGAAATAGAGATACCGGGTCGGCGGCGGATTGACCACGGCATCGAGCGAAGCCTGCCCGGGCAGGGCGATCGGCGTCGGCGGCAATCCGCCACGGGTGTAGGTGTTGTGCGCCGTATCGGTATCGAGATCGCGGCGGCGCAGATTGCCGTCGAATTTCGCGCCCAGACCGTAGATCACCGTGGGATCGGATTGCAGCGGCATGCCGATCCGCAGCCGATTGACGAACACCGAGGCGATCAGCGGGCGGTCCGCGGCACGCGCCGTCTCCTTCTCGACGATGGACGCCAGGATCAGCGCCGCATACGGATCCTTGAGCGGCGTGTCCGGAGCACGTCGCTCCCACGCTGCGTCGAGCCGCTGCCGCATGAGGCGATGGGCGCGCACGAGCAGTGCGAGATCGGGCGAGCCGGCGGCAAAGAAATAGGTGTCGGGGAAAAACCATCCCTCGACACTCGCCCCCGCCAGCCCCACCCGGCGCGCGAGTTCCGCTTCCGGCAGGCCGAGCACAGTCTTCACAATTGCCGGATTCGACTTAAGCGCCGCGGCGAGCTCGGCGAAGGTGCTGCCTTCGATGACGGTAAGCGCCGTCTGCGTGACGTCGCCCTGCGTCAGCTTGTCGAGCAGTTCCGGCAACGTGATGCCCGTGGCAATCTCGTAGTTCCCCGCCTTGATCGACCGGTCGGCCCCTCGGTAGCGGGCAAGCGCCACCAGCGGGAACACGAGCGGCAGCACCCCGGCGGCGGCAAGCTCTCCTGCGACCGACCGGAGGCTCGTACCGGGTTTCACGTCGAAGGCGAACGGTGAAGTCGGCAGCGGCAATGGCTGGTGGATCCACCACCCAACCGCGCCGGCAATGGCGGCTGCCGCGACGGCAAGCACGGCCGCGACGCGGACAAGGAGGCGGAGCATTCGGGACATGGGTGAAGGATGCGGATGTCCGGCGACACGGACCGGCGGATCGGCGGACCGGCAGATTATAATCGCCGGATGATCGCTGCTTCGAGACGCGACAGGTTCAATTCCGGCTTCACGCTGATCGAGGTGCTGGTCGTCATCGTGATACTCGGCATTCTTGCGGCGCTCGTCGTCCCGCGTGTGCTCGAGCGGCCGGACGAGGCGCGCGTCGTCGCAGCGAGGAGCGACATCGCGGCACTCCTCGCCGCACTCAAGCTCTATCGCCTCGACAATCAGCGCTACCCGACCGGGGAACAGGGGCTCGCGGCGCTGACCGCGCGTCCGACCCTGCCGCCGCCACCACCCAACTGGAAGCCCAACGGCTACCTCGATCGCCTCCCCAAGGACCCCTGGGGACAACCCTACCAGTACCTGAATCCCGGCCTGCACGCCGAGATCGACGTCTTCAGCTTTGGCGCGGACGGCCAGCCCGGCGGCACCGGCATCGATACCGACGTCGGATCGTGGGATCTGTGATGAACGGCCCCCACGCTCACTTTGTTCGCTGCGCCCTGAGTCGTAGGCGCGGCCCTGGCCGCGCTCCGCCCCTTGCCCCGTGCCTGCGCCCATCGAGCGCGGGCAAGCCCGCGCCCACGACAATGCCGTGGCAACGTGCCCGAGGATTCACGCTGGTCGAGGTCCTGGTGGTCGTGGTGGTCATCGGCATCGCCTCCGGCATCGTCATCGCCAACCTCGGCAGCGACGAGCGCCGCAGCGCCGAGCGCGAGGCCCACCGCCTGGCTGGCGCGCTCGAGCATGCGGCCGCGCTGGCGCAGTGGAGGAGCGAGCTGCTGGGCGTCTCGGCGGACGGCGCCACCTACCGCTTCTGGCGCCGCGGCGAGGACGGGCGCTGGAGCAGCGTCGACGATGACGACGTCCTGGCGCCGCACGCGCTGCCGTCGGCGTTCACGATCAGGCTCGCGTCCTACGCCGGCGCTCCTGTTGCCGAAGATGCGATTCTTCCGTTTCGCCCCAGCGGGCGCAACGAGCCCTACGCGCTCGAACTCGCCTCCCCCGCATGGTCCCAGATCGTCACCGGCGACCCGCTGAACCGCGTGCAGGTCGCGGCGCGCGCGGCTTCACGCTAGTCGAAATTCTCGTCGCGCTCGCCGTGCTGGCTGTCGCGCTGGCGGCCGGAATGCGCGCGGTCGCGCAAGCGGCCGACGGCGCCACGATGCTGAAGCAGCGCACTTTGGCGCTGTGGGTCGCGCAGAACCGCCTTGCCGCGGCGCAGTTGGAACCGACCTGGCCCGCGCCCGGCCGGCGTCAGGGCGATGCCCGGCAGGCAGGCAACAGTTTTGTGTGGCAGGAAACGGTCACCGAAACACCCAACCCGGCGTTCCGCAAGATCGAAGTCGTCGTTGCCGATTCCGGGGAGCCGGATTACGTGCTCGCCCGTCTTGCGGGCTATCTCGGGCAGCCGCCGCAGCGATGAAGCGGCATCGCGCCGGCTTCACGCTGATCGAGCTGCTGATCGCGCTCGGCATCCTCGGTCTCGTTGCGGTGCTTGGTTACCGCGCGCTCGCCGCACTCACCGAGAGCGAGGCGAAGCTCGCTGCGGAAGCCGCCCACTGGGGCGCCCTCGACGCTGTCTTCGCGCGGCTCGAGGCCGACGCGCGCGCGGCGCTCCCGCGCGATGTTCGAACCGATCGCGGCACGGAGGCCGCGTGGGTCGGCGACATCGACAAAGCCGGCGATGCAACCCTGCGTTTCTCCCGCGCGGGGCCGGAGTTCGCGGCCGAACCGGGGAGCGCCGGACAACGCATCGGTTACCGTCTGCACAACGGCGCCGTCGAAGTGCTGTATTGGCCTTTCCTCGATCAGCCATCGACAGCGGTGCCCGAAGCCTACGCGCTGATCGGCGACGTCGCGGCGTTCCGCGTCGCCTATCTCGATGCCCGCGGCGCATGGCGCGAACGCTGGCCGGCGCTGGGCGAGTCCGCCATCCCGCGCGCGATCCGGGTCGAGCTGACCCTCGCCGGCGGCGAAGTCATCGAGCGATGGCTGGCCCTGCGATGAGCCGGATGCGCGGCGCCGCGATCGTTCTGGCGATGCTGATCGCGGCACTCGCCGCCGCCGTCGCCGCGACCGTGTTCGCCGACCAGCAGCGCTGGCTGCGCACGGTCGAGCACCGCCGCGACCAGGTGCAGGCACAGGCGCTGGCCATGGCGGGCCTGCTGTGGACAGCGCAGATCATCGACGACGATGCGCGCCGTTCCGATATCGACCACCTGGGCGAGCCATGGGCGCTGACGCTGCCATCCATTCCGCTGGAGAACGGCGAGATCCGCGGCGCGATCGTCGATGCGCAGGGCCGGCTCAACATCAACGCGCTGGGGGCGACCGATGCCTCGGCGGAAGTGGAACGCGCGCGGCTCGCGAGACTCTTTGCGCAAAGAGGCATCCCACCTGCCGTCCTCGCCGCGATGGCCGACTGGATCGACGCCGATGGCGTGGCCGAAGAGTCGGGCGGCGAAGATGCGTTCTACCTGACCCGATCCGTGCCGCACCTTGCCGCCAACGCGCCGGTCCTTCGCGTCGCCGAATTGGGGCCCGTCAAGGGCGTGACGCCGCGGATGCTGGCCCCCCTCCTCCCTTACCTTTCCGCCCTTCCCGTCGGCACGCCGGTCAACGTCAACACCGCGCCGCGCGAAGTGCTCGCCGCCATCGTCGGCAACGCCGACGGGGAGAGCCTCGAGGCGCTCCTTGTCGACCGGGTCCGCAAGCCTTTCACCACCATCGCCGAGTTCCGGGCGCGACTGCCGGAGGGCGCAACGCTCGCGAGCGATGTCGCGTTATCCGTAAAGTCCAGCTACTTTTACGTGACCATCGAAGCGCGCCAGGGCGCCACCCGGTCGCATGCCCGCGCCCTCCTGCGCCGCGGCGGCGGCAAACCCGCGATCGTTTGGCAGGTCATCGAATGAGCGCACGCGTCGAGTAAACTACGGCGATGCCCGCGCTCTTCCGCTTTCCCGCATGACGGTGCTGCGCGTACTGCTCACCGCGGCGCCAGCGGCGGACCGCGCGGAGGCCTGGGCGCTGTTCGATGCCGCCGGGAGATGCCTGCGCACGGGGCACGATCGTCCAGCCGCCCGGCCAAAGGCGGAGCGGGTCGAGTTCGTGCTCGCCGCGGCCCAAGTGCGCGTGGCGCGCGTCACACTGCCGCCGCTGCCCTCTTCCCGCGTCGCCGATGCCGCGCGGTTTGCGCTCGAAGACCAGTTGGCCGGGCCCGACGGCACGCATCACATCGCGGCCTCAGCCCAAGCAAGAGATGGCGGCATTCGCGTGGCGGTCGCCGCGCGCTCCCTGCTGGCAAGCATCGTCGGCAGCAACCATGGCGTCGCGCGGATCCTCGCCGAGCCGGAGCTGGCGCTTCCCGCTGCGCACTGGACCTGGTGCGCGCGTGACTCGGACGCCGCGGGTTTTGTCTGCCGCCCCGACGGCAGCGCTTTCCCGGTCGACGCGCCCCCGCCTGACGGCGGGCTGCCGTCCGAGCTGACCCTGGCGCTGGCGCAGGCCCGCCGCGGCGGATCGGCGCCTTCATGCATCCGGGTCGATGCACCTTTTGCCGCGTCGTCGCTCTCGCGCTGGCAAAGGGAGACCGACGTCGACTTTCAGCCGGGCAGTCCCTGGCGCTGGGAAGCGGCACCGCCCGCCGCGTTTGCGAATACCATCGATCTGCTGCCAGCGCCTGCGCGCGCTCCGGCAGCTTCGCGCATCAGCCCGGCGCGACTCTTTGCCCCCGCGCTCACGCTGGCCGCCGCCGCGCTCTTCCTCCAGGTCGTAGCCACCGTCGGCGAATGGGCTTCGCTTCGCTACCAAGCATGGCGCACCGAGCGCGAATGGATCGCCCTTGCCGCCGAAGCCGGTGTCCCCCCCGACGCTGCGACATCGCCGGCGGCGGCTCGCGCCGCCCTTGCGCGCCGGTATGCCGCATTGCGGCACGCGCAGGGTCTTCCGGCGCCGGATGATGCGCTGCCCCTCCTCGCCCGCGCGACACCGGCATTGGCCGGCCTGCCTATCGGTGCCGTGAAGAGCGCCACCTATGCGGATGGGCATTGGACGCTCGACCTGCTTCGCCCGGATGCCGCGACGATCGCCGATCTCGACCACCGGCTGCGGTCGGCCGGCGTGCCTGCGCTGGTCGCCTCATCAGCCACCGGGACGCGGGTCCGGTTCGGCGGACCGTGATGTCAACCATGCGCAGTTCGTTCCGTGTGCCGGCACCCGTGGCACGCTGGCTGGCGACCAAGTCGCGCGCCGAACGCCGCATCGTGGCGGCGATCCTGCTGCTCGTCGGGATCGCCCTCCTGTGGGCGGCACTCTGGCAACCGCTGACGCGGGACATGGCGGCGCTGCGGATCGCGCAGGCCGGCACTGCCGGCGCACTCGCCGATGCGCGCCGCATGGCCAAGGAGATTGCCGGACTGGCCCGCATGCCACCCAGGGAGGCTCCTGCCGACGCGCGTGCCGTCGTCGAGCGCGTGCTTGTGCAGCAGAACCTGCGGGGCGCTGTGACGCAGCTCGAGTCGCGGGACGGACGTGTCCACGTCGTGTTTGCTGCAGTCGGCTACGACGCATTGGTTCGCGCCCTGGAAACCCTGCAACGCGATGCCGGCCTGCGCGCCGTGGAGGCGACGCTGACGGCGCGGGTCGAGCCCGGGACGGTGCGCGCGGACTTCATGCTCGCCCGCTGAGCGCAGCAACAATGGTCTCCGGACGAGGTGCGGTGGTCCTGTTCGCGATGCTCGCGCTGGCCGTTGCAATCGCGGCGGCCTGGCTTGCGCCCGCAACGCTGCTCGACACGCGCATTGCCGGTGCGACCGGCGGCATGGTGCGGCTCGCGGACACTGCCGGTACGTTATGGAACGGGCGCGGGAGCCTGGTCGCCACGACGACGCGCATTCCGATCGCCTGGCGAGTCGACTGCTGGCCCCTGCTGCGAGGGATGCTGCGCGTCCGGCTGGCATCGGGCATCGGCGCGGCCACACCCCGCGCGACCATCGAAGCCGGTATCGACACCCTGGCGTTCCATGACGTCGACGTCACCCTACCGGCGCAGGTCTTCGGCGCGACCCTGAGCCCCTTTGGCGTCGAATCCGTGGCCGGCGAGATCAGCCTGAAGGCCGACGCCATCGAGTGGACGCCGGACGCGGTCCGTGGCGAAGCCCGCATCTTCTGGCAAGCCGGCCGCGTCGCCTTCACCGGCAGCGCGGCACCGCTGGACCTGGGCGATGTGCGCACACTGGTAACGGCCAATGGCAAATCGCTCGCCGGTCCAGTCACCAATGAACGAGGCGACCTCGCGCTTCGCGGCGAGTGGGCGTTGCGCGCGCACGACAGCGTGCAGCTGACGTTACACGTGGCGCCGCGCCGTCCCGGTCTCGTGGACCTGGAGCGAACGCTGTCCGCGATCGGGACTGCCGATGGCAACGGCTGGCGCATCGCCTGGCAGGGACCGCTGCGATGAGCCGCCAGCGGCGCCCGGCGCCGCCCCGGGCTACGGGAGCCAGGAACGCCGACGCCCCCGCGATGAATGCCTCCGGTCCGCGCCTCGGGGGCGTCGACGCGCTGCGTGGCGGCGCGCTCAGCCTGATGTTCGTCTATCACTTCGCGTTCGATCTGCGCTTCTACCGTGTCATCGCCGCCGATTTCGAGCACGATCCGTTCTGGCTTGGCTTT
This sequence comes from uncultured Bordetella sp., assembly GCA_964354035.1. Lineage (GTDB taxonomy): Bacteria > Pseudomonadota > Gammaproteobacteria > Burkholderiales > Casimicrobiaceae > CAIWHR01. The sequence goes on along the minus strand of CAYGYQ010000042.1, from coordinate 633 downwards.
CGCGCGCTGATCGTGGCTTCCTTCATGGCGCTCGTCGGTGTCAGCCTTGTGCTTGCCGATCGCGCTGGCGTCGCGCCCGTCCGTTTCTGGAGGCGGATCGGCGTCATCGCCGGCTGTGCGCTCACGGTGAGTGTCGCCAGCTGGGTCATGTTTCCGCCTACGTTCATCTACTTCGGCATCCTCCACTGCATCGCCGTCGCTTCGGTCCTGGCCCGGCCACTTGTGCGCCGGCCCCGAATCGCGCTCGTCATCGGTTGCGCCGTCATTGCCGCGGGCTTCGGCTGGTCGCACCCGGTGTTCGACGCCGGCCCGCTGTCGTGGATCGGATTCGTCACCGTCAAGCCCGCCACCGAGGACTACGTGCCGCTCGCGCCCTGGGCAGGCTTCGTCTTTCTCGGCATCGCGCTGGGACACTGGCTCGCACGGGATGCATTCAGAGCGCTCGCGCCCGTCGCCGCGGCGCCCGGCTGGCTGCAGTGGCTCGGGCGCCACAGCCTGGCGATCTACATGGTCCACCAGCCGATCCTGCTTGGCGTGCTCTGGCTGGCGCTCCCGCGTTGAGGCGACGGCAAACACCAGCCGCGCCGGATTCCCTGCACACCTGTCCGTTCCCGGCAACCCACCGGCGGGCCC
>CAYGYQ010000041.1:0-19368 GCA_964354035.1 uncultured Bordetella sp. | reverse complement strand
TCGCTGCCCCCCGCGGGGGCAGTCAGTGCCCTTCGGGCGGCCGGGCGGGCACTGAGGCGCGCCGTGCCGGCGCGCTAGACCGTCACCGCCGCCGACTGGCGCAGAATCGCGGCCGCCGGCAGGATCCGCACCGCGCGCCGCAGTCGCCAGAGCGCCGAGGCGCGCTCGAGATTCGTGTCGGTGCGGGCCGCGACCGGGCCGTAACGCAGTTCCGCATACGAATCGCCGATGACGCGGAACGCCTTGGTGAATTGAGGCCAGCGCGCCGCCGCACGCGCGGCATAGGCGAGCGGCCCTTCATGCGCCGCGCGCGGCAATCCGGCGCGCGCGAGGCGCACGCACATCGAGTCCCAAAGCGCGCGCGCCCGATCCTGGCGGCGGCGGCGCCAGGCGAGCCAGCCCAGGAGCGCGCCGACCCAGGCCGTCGCAATGGCGGCCACGATCGCCGTGATCTGCCACGGCGCCAGGACGCCGAGTTTCCATTCTCGCCACAGCGAACGCTGCCGATCGAAGTTGAAGCCGATCACGTTGCGGCGCCAGTCGTGATTGATGGCATCCCATGACAGCTGCAAGCTCTTGAGAAATGTTTCGTCGAGGCGCGCGAGCATCGGGATCGGCTCGCTGGCGGGCAACGCACCGCCGAGGCCCAGCTGGATGCGCGACGGCGCGACCGCGGCGGTCGGATCGAGACGGCGCCATTGCCCGCCGACCAGCGCCTCGGCCCAGGCGTGGGCGTCCGACTGGCGCACGATCATGTAGTTGCCGTTCGGATTGATCGTGCCGCCCTGGTAGCCGGTGACCACGCGCGCGGGAATTCCGGCGGCACGCAGCAGCACGACGAAGGCGCCGGCATAGTGTTCGCAGAAGCCGCGGCGGGTTTCGAACAGGAAGCCGTCCACGGAGTTGGCGCCGAGAAGTGGCGGTGCCAACGTGTAGAAGAAGCGTTCCTTGTGGAACCAGTCGAGCACCGCGTCGATGAAGGCCTGGTCGTCGCGATGGGCGCGGCGCAGCGTGCGGGCAAAGGCGAGCGTCTTCGGATTGGACCGACCCTCGCCGGACGGCAAGCGAAGGTTGTCGCTTAGGTCCTGCTGCAACTCCGGGCCCCGTCCCGCGGGATAGGTGTCGCGCAGGGTCGAGGATTGCTGGTAGCGCAGCGGCTGCGTGACGGGCAGGCGCGCGAGCAGCTGCTGGTCGCGGGTGAGCACCGCGTCGACATCGGTGCGCATCCGGGCGGCATCGGCGTTTTCCGTCGACTGCGGCAGGCTGCCCGGCAGGTCGAGCGCGAACAGCCAGTGCTTCCAGTGCGGCTCCAGCGTGACCGTGTAGATGATGTTGCGACCGTCGCCGCGGGCGAAGGAGCCGGGCAAGCGCTGCGCCGGCAGCGTCCACTCACGCCCGTCGAAGTCCGTCAGCACAGGGCCGCGCCAATAGCGCATCCACGGTGGAGGAACCGGCCCGTCGAAGTCGACGCGGAAGGCCACGGCATCGGACAGTGAGAGTTCGCTGATAAGACCCGGCGCCATGCGCTCGGAGAGGCCGGAATTGGCGATGTGGTCGGCGGGCACGCCCCACAGCGGGCCCGCGACCCGCGGAAAGAGGAGGAACAGCATCGCCGCGAGAGGCATCCCCTGCGCGAACATCCTGAGCGTCACGCCCAGCGGTGTGCGCCAGCCGCCGGGCAGCGGTGGCAGTACGGCTGGCCGCGAAAGCACCTGCAGCGCGCCGCCGAGGATCATGATGGCCGGAAGGGTCGCCGCTGCGGCGAGTAGCGATTGGCTGTAGAAGAACGGCGTAATGATCAGCAGGCACGCCAGGCACACGATCAGGGTGCCGTCGCGGGCCCGCCGCGTCTCGAGATACTTGATGCCGATCAGCGCGAACAGGAACGCGACGCAGGGATCGCGGCCGACGAAATAGCCCATCGCTTCGCGGATCGCGATCGCGGTCACGAGCGCGAGGACGCCGAGCACCCAGGACCGGATGATCTCGGGCGGTGCGCCGGGTCGCCTGGCGGCACGGGCGATGAGCATGAAGCGCAGGCCGACGAGCGCTACGCCCAGGCCGCCGATCCAGGGTGGCACGAACGCCAGCATCGGCAGTTGCGTGGCCAGCAGCAGCGACCCCAGCCACCGCATCTGGGCGCTGGACAGCGTGTCGTCCCCTCGTGCGGGCGGCGCCCGGCGTTGCTTGGCAAAAAACAGGTTGGCGGCGCTCATGGAACGGCCCCCACGCTTGCGGCTGTCGCCGCTGCGCTTCCCCCCGGGGGGGAGCAATTCGCGCCTCGGGGCGGCCCTTCGGCGCTCATCCGCTTTGTTCCGGCATCAGCGCGAGCGCGGTCAGCGCAGCGCGGCGGTGCTCGCGTCCCTGCCCCGCAGCCAGCGCCACGCCCGGGGCGATCAGCGCGAAGGGCCTCGCTGCGCGCTCGGCGGCGAGCACCCACGCGGTCAGCCGCGCGATCCTTGCCTGCGGGGCCAGCGCCGCCGGGAGCGAATCCCAAAGCAGGTTAACCGGCCCGCCGCCACCACCACCCTCGAACTGTTTCGTATGCCATCCGGCCCCGCGCGCGACGGCTTTCCACGCCACCCGTTGCATTGGATCACCCGGCTGATAAGTGCGCAATCCGGCGAGATCGGCGTCGGTGCCATGCGCGACCGCGACATCATCCTGGCCGGTATCTCCCTTCGGCAGCGGAGGCGGCCCGATTTCCGGTGTCGGAAAGGCAATGCCGGCGAGCGGGAAGTGAACGTAGGCCCAGGCGCGCCACAGCCCCAGCGGGAAATCGGACGACAGCGTGATGCGGCCCAGTACGATCCGGCCGCGGCGCGGGGTCAGCAGCTCGAGGGCGACCGGCAGGGCCGCGTCCGGTACGACATCGACGGTCACGGTCAGGCAGCCGCGCGCACCGAGCGTGATCGCGTAGCGCGGCGTTGCGCCGCCGGCCAGCACGAGGGTGAACGGCATGACGGCGCCGGCGAAGGTCTCGCCGGCGGCAAGGGGCCGCAACTCGATTCCCGACAGATTGCGGAACGTGTGGACAAGTGCGGCGGACATGAGTCCGACCAGCATGAACGTCACGACGAACCCGAGCGAGAGCGAGTAATTGAGCGAGGTGAGCAACGCGATCCCGAGCGTTGCCAGAAAGGCGATGCCGCGTCGCGTCGGGAGGATGTAGATCCGGCGGTGGCGCAGGACAACCGGATCGTGGTCGCCCGGGGCATGGCGGAACAACCGCTGGAGGTAGTCCTGACGCCAGGAACCTGCGACTGCCGCGGCGCTGCGGTTGAGGGAGGACGCGGACATGGGGGCAATGGTGCTTGGGCGGTCGTGCGGCGGCACCGCAGGCACCGGCCGGACGGAAACCTTTGCTCTACGCTCAGGGCAACGCGACGCCGCGCAGCAGCGCCTGCGCCTGCAACGCACCCGCGCGGGCGCCGCCGGCCAGCCGATGTCCCGCAACCGACGGGAACACCGCCTGCACGTCCTCGGGCAACACCATCGGCCGGCCGGCCAGCAGCGCCCAGGCGCGCGCGGCGGCGACGAGAAGCAGGCCGGCGCGCGGCGACAGCCCGCGGCGCGCCCCGGCATCCGCGCCGCTGCCGACATTGCCGCGCGTTGCGGCCAGCAGCGCCTGCACGTAATCGAGCAGAGCCGGCGCGACGTGCACGGCAGCGGCTTCGCGTTGCCACTCCAGCAACGTGGGCGGGTCGGCCAGCGCCGGCAGCGTTGTCACCTGCACGCGCCGGTCCCCGCTCACCAGCAGCTCGCGCTCGGCCGCCGGGTCAGGGTAGCCGATCTCGATGGCCATCAGGAAACGGTCGAGCTGCGATTCCGGCAACGGATAGGCGCCGATCTGCTCGACCGGATTTTGCGTGGCGATGACAAAAAACGGGTCGGTCAGCTTGCGCGTCTCGCCGTCCTGCGAGACCTGCCGCTCTTCCATGGCCTCCATCAGCGCGCTCTGGGTCTTGGGGGGCGCCCGGTTGATCTCGTCGGCAAGCACGACGGAATGGAAGATCGGGCCCGGATGAAACCGGAACGCACGGGTCTCCGTGTCGAAGATCGACACGCCGAGCACGTCGGCCGGCAGCAGGTCGCTCGTGAACTGCACGCGTGCATATTTGAGGCCGAGGGTCGTTGCGAGCGCCTGTGCGAGCGTCGACTTGCCGACGCCGGGAATGTCCTCGATCAGCAGGTGGCCGCGCGCGAGGAGGCAGGCGAACGCGAGCCGCAGCGGGTCCCGCTTGCCGACCACAATCCGGTCGAGTTGTGCCAGCACGCCGGCAAGGCGCTCGGCAATCGGGACATTGGTCTGGCTCAGCGGGCGTACGGTCATGGCTCTTTTTCCGCGGCGTCGGTGCCGTAGCTCGGCACATTATCCTGCAATCGAAGGCTGGTCATCCCCGCCGGGCACGGGCTACACTCCACCGGTCGGGATATCGGCACCGTCGGGCGTCCGATCGCCGCACAGTGTTGCTGTGTAGAACCCGTCCCCGCTGCAGAAGCAAACGCCATGCCCACTGCGTACATTACCCATCCGTCGTTCCTGCTGCACGACATGGGACCCTACCATCCGGAATGTCCCGACCGGCTGCACGCGATCGGAGATCGGCTCATCAGCACCGGCCTTGACAGCTATCTGTGCCACTATACGGCGCCGGCGGCGTCCGCCGAGGCGATCGCCCGGGTCCACGGCCGGGATTACATTGCCACGATCGAGGCCGAGAGCCCGACGAGCGGCCTCCATTTTCTCGATCCCGATACGGCGATGAACCCGCATTCGCTGACGGCGGCACGCCACGCCGCGGGCGCGGTCGTGCTCGCCACGGACCTCGTCGTCTCCGGCGAGTGCAGCACCGCGTTCTGCGCCGTTCGCCCGCCCGGCCATCATGCCGAGCGTGATCGCGCGATGGGCTTCTGCCTGTTCAACAACGTCGCGGTGGGCGCGGCGCACGCGCTGGCGGCCCACGGCATCGAGCGCGTGGCGATCGTGGATTTCGATGTGCATCACGGCAACGGCACCGAGAACATCTTCTCGGCCGATCCACGGGTGCTGATGGTGTCGACCTTCCAGCACCCGCTTTATCCGTACTCGGGCCTCGATAATCCGGCCGCGAACATGGTCAATGTCCCGCTCGCCGCGGGCACCGGCAGCGACGGATTCCGCAATGCCGTGCGCGACCGGTGGCTGCCGGCGCTCGCCCGGCATCGCCCGCAGATCATCTACATCTCGGCGGGATTCGACGCGCATCGCGAGGATCCGCTCGCGGGTCTCAATCTCACCGAAGCTGACTATGCGTGGGTGACGCGAGAGCTCATCGCCGTGGCGACGAAGCATGGGCAGGGACGGATCGTGTCGACGCTGGAGGGCGGTTATGCGCTGTCGGCGCTCGGCCGCAGCGCGGCGGAGCACATCCGCGAACTCATCGCGGCCTGATCGCGCCGCGGTCGCCGTCCCGGCCGGCGCGACGGCAACCGCGGTTGGAGGAGGTAACGTGGAGCGACGGAAGTTTCTCGGGACCTGCGTGGCGATCTCGGGCACGGCCGGCCTCGTGCCAGTGCCCGCCTGGGCGGAAGCGGCGCCGCGACTCTACGACCGGGCGCGGCTCGTCGATATCCACGGCGCGCCGCTGAAGGCGCGTGCGCTCGTCGCCGAGACCAACTACGTATTTCACTATCCGTTCGTCGGCACGCCGTGCTTCCTGCTCAATCTGGGCCGGCCGGTCGCGGGCGCCACCACGCTCCGCCGCGACGACGGGACGACGTACGCCTGGGGAGGCGGCGTGGGACCCGCGCGCGGAATCGTCGCGTTTTCCGCGATCTGCGCGCACAAGCTTGCGTACCCGACGCGCGATGTTTCGTTCATCCGGTACCAGCCGCAGCGCTCGGCGACCTCCGCCGCCCAGGTGATCCACTGCTGCGCCGACCACAGCGTCTACGATCCGGCCTCCGGCGCACGGGTGCTGGCAGGGCCCGCCCCGCAGCCCCTCGCCGCCATCCTGCTCGAATACGACGCCGCGACGGACGAGCTGGCCGCGCTGGGCACCGTGGGTGCCGAGCAGTTCGACGCTTTCTTCACCAAATACGAGTTCAAGCTGGCGCTCGACCATGGCCAGGGCAAGGCGCGACGACCGGTGGGGGCGAGCGCTGTCGTGCGCGAGCTCGCGCAGTACTGCAAGCAGACGATCCAGTGCTGAGCCCGGCGGCCGACTCCGCGATCGTCGTCGTCGACCTGGCCAAGTCCTATGGCGCCGTCGCGGCGGTGCGGGGGGTCTCGTTCGCGGTGCGGAGCGGTACGACGACGGCGCTGCTCGGCGGCAACGGCGCGGGCAAGACGACCACGCTGTCCATGCTGCTGGGGCTGCTGATGCCCACGTCGGGGCGCGCCACGGTGCTCGGCGCCGACATGCCGTCCGATCGCCATCGCGTGCTGCCGCGGATGAATTTCACGTCGCCCTACGTGGATCTGCCCAAGCGGCTCACTGTGCGCGAGAACCTGGCCGTGTTCGCGGATCTCTACGGCGTGCGTCGGGCCCGGGAGCGGATCGACGCCGTCGCCGCGGATTGCGACATCGCGGAACTGCTCGCGCGGCCCTACGGCAGCCTTTCCGCGGGGCAGCGCACGCGGGTGTCGCTCGCCAAGGCGGTGCTGAACGAGCCGGACGTGCTGTTGCTGGACGAGCCGACCGCCTCGCTCGACCCGGACATCGGCGACCGGATGCGCACGTATCTCGAGCGCTATCAGCATCGCACCGGCTGCACCATGCTGCTGGCTTCGCACAACATGGGCGAGGTCGAGCGGCTGTGCGATGACGTGATCATGCTGCGCGCCGGGGTGGTCGTCGATCAGGGCTCGCCCGGCGCGCTGATCGCGCGCTACGGCCGCGGCAACATGGAAGAGGTGTTTCTCGACATCGCGCGCGGTCGCGCCGACGAGCGCGTCGCCGGCAGCGCGGCGGAGGAATCCACCGCATGAGCATGCGCGGACGTGCCCGCTCCGCGGGCGCGCGGATAACGCCAAGGCGCACACCGCCAGCGTGGCACAGATGACCGACGCGCGCTATGAGGGCATCCCCGCGTCCGCGCGGCGCGTGCGCGGCGTGCTGCGCCGGCACGCCTACCTGATCCTCAAGTCGTGGACGCGCATCGTCTCGATGATGTACTACCCGACCGTGACGATGATCGTCTGGGCCTTCGTGACCCTCTATCTTGCGCCGACCAACGACTTTCTCCGGGACGCGCCTGGATTCTTCATCGGCGCCGTGCTGCTCTGGGACGTCCTCTTCCGCGGCCAGCTCGGCGTGTCGCTGACGTTCATCGAGGAGTTCTATGCGCGCAACCTGGGCAACCTGTTCGTGTCGCCGCTGACCTTGCCCGAGTACATCGCGGGCCAGCTCGCGATCAGCGTCGCGCGCGCGCTGATCGGCGTCGGGGGGGCGTGCGTGTTCGCGTACCTGCTGTTCCGGTTCTCGATCTTCTCCCTCGGCATTCCGCTGATCGCCTTCTTCGCGAACCTGCTCGTGTTCGGCTGGGCGATCGGGCTCGCGATGTCCGGGATGATCCTGCGGCTGGGCCTCGGCGCCGAGGAGCTCGCGTGGGCGGCGATCTTCATCCTCGCGCCGATCTCGGGCGTCTACTATCCGATCGCGGTCCTGCCGTCCTGGCTGCAGGCGGTTGCCTGGGCCATCCCGTCCGCGCACGTGTTCGAGGGGATGCGGGGCGTGCTGCAGGACGGCGCTTTCCGCTGGGATCATTTCTGGGCGGCCGTCGCGCTGAATGCCGGCTACCTTGCGCTCGGCGCCGGGGTTTTCGCATGGGCGATGCGTGACGCGCGCAATCGCGGTACGCTGCTGCAGATGGGCGAATAGCACGCGTCATGGCAGCGCTGGCAACGGCAATGCCAGGAAAGGGCACCACCATGGAGAAAGACCACGCACCGAAGCTGCGCCGCCTCACCGTGCGCGCGGTGCGCGTGCCGATGCGCGAGCCACACCAGACGGCGAGCGGCGCCGTCGCCGAGTCGCCGCTGGTGCTGACGGACGCGCTGTTCGACGACGGCCTCGTCGGCCACAGCGTCGTGTTCACCTATACGCCGCTGGCGCTGCAGCCGGTCGCCGAGCTGATCCGCAACGTCGCGACACTGATCGACGGCGAGCCGCTTGCTCCGGCCGAGATCGAGCAGAAACTCGCGCGGCGCTTCCGGCTGCTGGGCACCCAGGGTCTGGTCGGCATCGCCCTGGCGGCGATCGACATGGCGTTGTGGGACGCGCTGGCGCGCAGCCACCGGACGTCGCTGGTGAAGCTCCTGGGTGGCAGTGAAAAATCCTTCCCGGCCTACGGCGCGGTCGGTTACGACGGCGCCCTGCGCTCGGCGCAAGTGGCCGAGGATTGGGCAGCACGGGGGTTCACCGGCATCAAGGCCAAGATCGGCTATCCGACGGTGCAGGAGGACGTTGCCGTCATCCGCGCGATGCGCAGCGCGGTCGGCGACAAGGTGTCGATCATGGTCGATTACAACCAGTGCCTGACGCCCGTCGAGGCCGTGCAGAGGATGCGCGTGCTCGATGCCGAAGGACTGGTGTGGGTCGAGGAGCCGACGCTCGCGCACGACTATGCGGGGCATGCGCTCGTCGCACACGAGGCCGCGACGCCGATCCAGTGCGGCGAGAACTGGTGGGGAACGCTCGACCTGCAGCATGCGCTCGACGCGCGGGCGTCGGATTACGTGATGCCCGACGTGATGAAGATTGGCGGCGTTTCCGGCTGGCTCCGCGCGGCGGCGCTCGCGCAGGCGAAGGGTATCCGGGTGTCGAACCATCTGTGGCCGGAGATCAGTGCGCAGCTCTTGTGCGTCACGCCGACGGCGCACTGGCTCGAGTATGCCGACTGGTGGAATCCGATTCTGGCGGAGCCGCTGGCCGTTGCCAACGGCATGACGAACGTGACGGGGACGCTGGGCACGGGCGTGGCGTGGGACGAGGCCGCGGTTCGACGGTACTCGACGTAGCGATGCCCACGGACGCACCGGAGTATCCGCCTGCGGAAGACGCGATTGTCGAACGGACGCTCGCGCACTACAACGAGCGCGCCGACGATTTCTGGGAAGGCACGCGCACGCACGACGTGAGCCAGAACGTCGCCGCTTTGCTGGCGCAGCTCGCGGGCGAGCCGCCGTTTACGCTCCTCGATCTCGGGTGCGGTCCCGGACGGGATCTGCGGACATTCGCCGCGCTGGGGCACACCGCGATCGGCCTGGACGGGGCGGCGCGGTTTGCGGCCATGGCGCGCGCCCATAGCGGCTGCGAGGTGTGGCAACAGGACTTCCTGCGGCTCGATCTGCCTGCCGCCCGCTTCGATGGCGTGTTCGCCAATGCGTCGCTGTTTCACGTGCCGAGCCGCGAACTGCCGCGCGTGTTGCGGGAATTGCGTGCCGCGCTGAAGCCCGGGGGAATCCTGTTCAGCTCCAATCCGCATGGGCGGGACGAGGAAGGTTGGAGTCGCGGGCGGTACGGTGTGTATCATGACCCGGCGACGTGGCGTGCCTACGGCACCGCTGCGGGATTCGTGGAGATCACCCACTATTTCCGGCCGCCGGGCCTGCCGCGAGAGCAGCAACCCTGGCTCGCCACCCTCTGGCGAAAACCGGGTCCCTGACGCCCGGACGGCGCACGCAGCGCGGCGCGATGAACCAAGGCCGGTTCCTGCACTCTGAGATAATCGGCGTGCATCGCCGCCGCCGACTGCACTCGCCGGAACCGAGAACTTGAGCCCACGCCGAACGTTTGCTGCCCTCGCATCGCTGTGCCTGGCCATCCTGGCGCTGGTGGCCCTGCCGTCCGGCGCGCAGACTCCCGCAGAGCTCGCCGGCGCGCAGCCCCCCGCAGCCTCCGCCAGCGCGCGCGTAATCGTCAAATACAAGTCCGATTCACCGCTGCTGCGCCGGCGGGCGCTTGCCGCCGGGGACCCGCAGATCGGCGATGCGGCGGCGCTCGGTCGGCGCCTGGGGTTGCCGTTGCGCGCCGGCGCCGACATCACCGAACGCACCCATCTGGTTTTCGCGGACGGGATGACGTCGCGGCAGCTGGCGGCGCGCCTCGCGGCGGAAAGCGACATCGAATACGCGGTGCCGGACCAGCGCCGCCGCCGCTTCGCCGCGCCGAACGATCCGTTGTACCTCGCGGGCCCGGCGGTCGGCGGGACCGCGGGCGGCCCGGTGGCCGGCCAGTGGTACCTGCGCCGCCCAACGGGCGAACTGCAGTCGGCCATCGACGTCGAAACGGCGTGGAACTACACGACGGGCGATTCGGGCATGGTCGTGGCGGTGATCGACACGGGCGTGCGGTTCGACCATCCGGACCTCTTGCGCGTCGCAGCGGGCGGCAATCTTCTGCCGGGCTATGACATGATCAGCGATGTCGACACTGCCAATGACGGCGACGGCCGCGACGCCGACGCCTCCGATCCCGGCGACTGGGTCACGCTGGACGACGTCCGGAAGGTCGGCGGGCCGTTCGAAGATTGCAGCGATGCGGCGGAAGACAGCTCATGGCATGGCACGCAGATCAGCGGCCTCATCGGCGCATTGACGAACAACGGCCGCGGCATGGCCGGCGTGGGACGGAACATACGCGTGTTGCCGGTGCGGGCGTTGGGCAAATGCGGTGGCTTCGATTCGGACATCATCGCCGGCATGCGCTGGGCGGCGGGCCTCCCTGTGGCCGGTGTACCCGTCAATCCTGCCCCCGCGCGCGTGCTCAATCTCAGCCTCGGCGGTGACGGCGCGTGCGAGGCAGCGTATCGCGATGCACTGACCGAGATCACCGCACGCGGCGCGGTGATCGTGGCGGCGGCCGGCAACGGTGCCGGGCATGCGGTCAGCGCGCCCGCGAACTGTCCCGGCGTCATCGCCGTGGGCGGACTGCGGCACGTCGGGACCAAAGTCGGCTTTTCCGATCTCGGGCCGGAAGTCGCGCTGAGCGCGCCCGCGGGGAATTGCGTCGACACCGGATTCAGCGATCCCTGTCGTTATCCGATCCTGACGACGTCCAATGCGGGAACCACGACACCCCTGGCTGATGCGGCCGGCGGGTCGATCTATACGGACAGCTTCAACACTTCGGTGGGCACGAGCTTTGCGGTCCCGCTGGTGGCGGGCACGGCGGCGTTGATGCTGTCGGCGCAGCCGGCACTCGCGCCATCCGCCTTGCGCAGCTTGCTGCAGGGCACGGCGCGACCGTTCCCGACCACGGGCGGCGAAAACGGCGACGGCACCTTGGTGCCGCAATGCACGGCGCCCCAGTTCAACGGGTCGACGCCCATCGACCAATTGCAGTGCTATTGCACGACGGCGACCTGCGGTGCCGGGATGCTCGACGCCGGCGCGGCCGTGGTCGCTGCGCTGGGCCTGTCGAACCCGGTCAGCCCCGTCAACGTCCAGGGGCTCTGGTGGAACGCGCCGGCCGGATCAGAGGCTGGCTGGGGCATCAATCTTGCACACCAGGGCGACGTGATCTTCGCCACGTGGTTCACCTACGATGCCAATGGCCGGGCGTGGTGGCTGTCGATGACGGCGGAGCGCAGCGGAGCGAACACCTTCACCGGCACGCTGTACCGGACGACGGGGCCGGCCTACAGCGCGATGCCGTTCGACCCGGCGCAGGTCCAGCGCATACCGGTGGGTGGCGGGACGCTGACGTTCATTGACGGCAATAACGGCGGCTTCGCGTATACAGTGAACGGGATCCCGCAGACCAAGTCGATCACGCGGCAGGTCTTTGGCCCGCTTCCGACCTGCACTTTTGGTGGCCAGCCGAATCTGGCGCTCGCCACCAACTACCAGGACCTCTGGTATGCGACGCCGGCTGCGTCCGAGTCCGGCTGGGGCGTCAACCTGACGCACCAGGGCGACACGATCTTCGCGACCTGGTTCACCTACGATGTCGACGGCACGCCGATGTGGCTGTCCGCTACGCTCGGCAAGGTGGGCGGGGGCGCCTACACGGGTGCGCTGATCCGCACCAGCGGGCCGGCGTTCAATGCCGTCCCCTTCACCCCCAAGGCGGTAACCCGCTCGGTAGCCGGCACGGCGACGATTGTCTTCGCCAATGGCAACGCCGCGAGTTTCACGTACGAGGTGAACGAGCGGACGAAAGTCGTGCTGCAGACCAAGGCCATCACGCGCCAGATCTTTCGTGTTCCCGGAACGATGTGCCAGTGATTGCGCCGCGAACGCCGACGCCGGCGCTCACGTCACCAGCAACGCCGCCACAACGGCCCGTCCCTCCGCCGCGAGGATGTTGAACGTGCGGCACGCGGCCGGCGTGTCCATTGCCTCGAGCCCGATGCGCGCTTCGGTCAGCGCACGGATGAGGCGCGGGTGAGGAAAGCGGATTGCCGGTCCCGCACCGAACAGCACGACCTCGGGCTTGTAGGAAAGCAGATGCGCGAAGTCGGCTTCGCCAAGTCCGGCGAAGCCCGCAGTCGCCCAGCCGGTGGCGATCGCTTCCGGAGTCAGCACGAGACTCTCGCGATACTCGGTCGCGCCGATGCGCACCCAGCCGGGCCCGATCCCGGTGACGATGTTGCCGCGGGTCGTGGCGAGGTGAAATTTCACTGCGTCTTGTGCATTGCGGTAAGTCCACGAATTGGTTAGGATTGTAGCCTTTCAACGCTTTCACGTCGCTCGGACGGTTCCGGGCGCCTACGCCGAAAGATCCGCATGTCCGTCTCCCCCGAAAAGGAATTCGCGCGCCTGACGCGCCTGCCGCCGTATGTTTTCAACATCACGACGGAACTCAAGATGGCCGCCCGCCGCCGCGGCGAGGACATCATCGACTTCGGGATGGGCAATCCCGACGGCCCGACGCCGCAGCACATCGTCGACAAGCTGATCGAGACCGTCAACCGGCCGGACACGCACGGCTATTCGGTGTCGAAGGGCATTCCGCGCCTGCGCCGGGCGATCTGCCACTGGTACGAGCGCCGATACGGGGTTGCGTTCGACCCGGAGACCGAGGCGATCGCGACCATCGGTTCGAAGGAGGGCATCGCCCATCTGGCGCTGGCGACACTGGGTCGCGGCGACACGGTGCTGGTGCCCAATCCGAGCTATCCGATCCACATCTACGGCCCGGTGATCGCCGGCGGCGACATACGGCACGTGCCGATCACGCCGGACGTCGACTTCTTCGCGGAGCTGGAGAGCGCAATCCACACGCTGTTCCCGAAGCCGAAGATGCTGATCATCAACTTCCCGTCGAACCCGACCGCTCAGTGCGTCGAGCTGCCCTTCTTCGAGAAGATCGTCGCGCTGGCGAAGCAGTACGGCATCTGGGTGGTCCACGACCTCGCCTACGCCGACATCACCTTCGACGGCTGGAAGGCGCCGTCGATCATGCAGGTGGCCGGTGCGCGCGAGGTCGCCGTCGAGTTCTTCACGATGTCGAAGAGCTACAACATGGCGGGCTGGCGCATCGGCTTCATGGTCGGCAACCGGGATCTCGTGGCTGCCCTGGCGCGGATCAAGGGCTACCATGACTACGGGACGTTCACGCCGATCCAGGTCGCCGCGATCGCCGCGCTCGAGGGACCGCAGGACTGCGTCGCGGAGATCGCGATGAAGTACCAGAAGCGCCGCGACGTGCTGGTGAAGGGGCTGCACGAGGCGGAGTGGAAGGTCGACAACCCGAAGGCGTCGATGTACGTGTGGGCGCGCATTCCCGAGCCGTATCGCGCCGCCGGGTCGCTCGAGTTCACGAAGCAACTCCTCGCACGGGCGAAGGTGTCGGTGTCGCCGGGGATCGGCTTCGGCGAGTATGGCGACGAATACGTCCGGTTTGCGCTGATCGAGAATGAGAACCGAACGCGCCAGGCAGTGCGGGGGATCAAGCAGATGTTCCGCGACGACGGCTTGCCGAGGGCAGGGTAATGGCGGGTGCGCAGATGAAGCCGTTGCAGGTCGGCCTGCTCGGACTGGGCACGGTGGGGCTGGGTACGTGGACCGTGCTGCGGCGCAACGAGGAGGAGATCGCGCGCCGCGCGGGCCGGCCGATCCGGATCACCTGGATCGCGGAGCGGGCGCTGGATCGGGCACGCGCAGTGACCCAGGGCGCCGCCGGCGTGAACCTGACCGACGACGCGGCGGTGGTGCTCGCGCATCCGGACATCGACATCGTCATCGAGCTGATCGGCGGGCTCGAGCCCGCGCGCACGTTCATCCTGCAGGCGATCGCGAACGGGAAGCACATCGTCACCGCCAACAAGGCGCTGCTCGCGCGGCACGGCAACGAGATCTTCGCGGCGGCGCACGCGAAGGGCGTGATGGTCGCCTTCGAAGGCGCCGTGGCGGGCGGCATCCCGATCATCAAGGCGCTGCGCGAGGGGCTCACCGCCAACCGGATCGAGTGGATTGCCGGCATCATCAACGGCACGTCCAACTTCATCCTGTCCGAAATGCGGGCGAAGGGCGCGTCGTTCGCGACGGTGCTGGCCGAGGCGCAGGCGCGCGGCTACGCCGAGGCCGATCCCACCTTCGACATCGAGGGCATCGACGCCGCGCACAAGCTGACGATCATGTCGGCGATCGCGTTCGGCGTGCCGATGCAGTTCGACAAGGTCTACACCGAGGGCATCTCGAAGCTGACCGGCGAGGACATCCGTTACGCGGAGGAGCTCGGCTACCGGATCAAGCTGCTCGGCATCACCCGGCGCACCTCCGCCGGCATCGAGCTGCGCGTGCATCCGACGCTGATTCCATCGAAGCGCCTGATCGCCAACGTCGAGGGCGTGATGAACGCGGTGCTGGTGAAGGGCGACGCCGTCGGCCCCACGCTCTACTACGGCGCCGGGGCGGGTGCCGAGCCCACCGCGAGCGCCGTGATCGCCGATCTCGTCGACGTGACGCGCATGCACACGGCCGACCCCGAGCACCGCGTGCCGCATCTCGCCTTCCAGCCGGACCAGCTCTCCAGCCTGCCGTTCCTGCCGATGGGGGAAGTCGAGACCAGCTACTACCTGCGGATGCGCGTGCTCGACCAGCCCGGCGTGCTCGCCGACATCACGCGCATCCTTGCCGACCGCGAGATCTCGATCGACGCGATGATCCAGAAGGAACCCACGGAAGGCGAGGACCAGACCGACATCATCCTGCTCACGCACATCTGCATCGAGAAACAGGTGGTCGCCGCGATCGCGGGGATCGAGGCGCTGCCGACGGTCAACGGCAAGGTAGTGCGCATCCGGCTGGAGGAGCTCAACTGATGCGCTACATCAGCACGCGCGGGGCGTGGGCCGATGCTCCACTGCCGTTCTCGGCGATCCTGCTCGAGGGCCTGGCGCCCGATGGCGGCCTCGCGGTGCCGCAATCGTACCCGCGCCTGACGGACGGGGAGCACGCCGCACTGCGCCAGCTCTCGTATCCCGACCTCGCGTTCGCGGTGCTGTCGCGCTTCTGCACGGACATTCCGGCGGCCGACCTCAAGGCGCTCATCGACCGGACCTATACGAAGGCGACGTTCGGCAGCGACGCGATCGTGCCGGTCACCCGGCTGGAGCCACGCGTCCACCTGCTGCACGCGTCGAACGGGCCGACGCTGGCGTTCAAGGACATCGCCATGCAGCTGCTTGGCAACCTGTTCGAGTACACGCTGGCAAAGGATGGCAGCCGGCTCAACATCCTGGGGGCGACTTCCGGCGACACCGGGAGCTCGGCCGAGTACGCGATGCGCGGCAAGCGCGGCATCGACGTGTTCATGCTGTCGCCCAAGGGACGGATGAGCCCGTTCCAGCAGGCGCAGATGTATTCGCTCGCCGACGCCAACATCCACAACATCGCGATCGAGGGCGTGTTCGACGATTGCCAGGACATCGTGAAGGCGGTCTCGGCTGACGCCTCGTTCAAGGCACGTTACGCGATCGGCACGGTCAACTCGATCAACTGGGCGCGCGTCGCCGCGCAGGTCGTCTACTATTTCAGCGGCTATCGCGCGGTGACCAAGGCGCACGGCGAGCCGGTCGATTTCGCGGTGCCCTCCGGCAATTTCGGCAACATCCTCGCCGGGCACGTCGCCCGCGAAATGGGGCTGCCGATTCGCCGCCTGATCCTCGCGACCAACGAGAACGACGTGCTCGACGAGTTCTTCCGGACCGGGCGCTACCGCCCGCGGCAGACCGCCGAGACCCGCGCGACGTCGAGCCCGTCGATGGACATATCGAAGGCTTCGAACTTCGAGCGCTACGTGTTCGACATGGTCGGCCGCGACCCCGCGGTGCTGCGCGCGCTGTGGGCGCGCATCGAGCGCGAGGGAGGCTTCGAGCTTGCCGGCGCGCCGCATTGGGCGCGGGTGGCGGCGTCCGGGTTCGTGTCGGGTGTGAGCACCCATGCCGATCGCATCGCGACGATCCGCCGCACGCACGCGCGTCATGGCGTCATCGTCGATCCGCATACGGCCGACGGACTCAAGGTCGGGCTCGAGCGCCGCGACCTGCGCGTTCCGCTCGTCTGCATCGAGACGGCGCTCCCGGCCAAGTTCAGCGCGACGATCAAGGAAGCCCTCAAACGCGAGCCGGCGCGTCCTGCGGCCTACGCGGACCTGGAGCAACGAGCGCAACGTTGCACGGTGCTGCCCGTCGCGGTCGATCGCGTGAAGGCGTATATCGCGGCGCACGCGGGAGCGGCGGCCTGACGCGACCCAGCTGGCGGGACCCGCCGCCGCGGTTCGCCCGCTTTCCGATCATGCGCCACCATTTCATCTCACTCGTCCGCAATCTGGTCGCCGGTTTGCGGCTCGCCTGCCTGCTGCCGGTGTCGCGGCTGGCCTTCCGCATCGACCTCGTGCAACTGCTCCTGCTGCTCGTGGTGTCGGCAGTGATCGACCTCGGCATCGACTGGCTCCGTTACGGAACCGATGGCTACTTCACGTGGTTCGGCCTCGGCAACGAGATCTTCGGCGCCGGCATCCTGCTGCTTACGGCGGCGGTGCTCGCGCTCGCGTTCGGGCAGCGCGCGTTCGTGCTCGCATTGCCGGTGTTGCTGCTATCCGGCTTTCCGGTGTTGCAGGTCCTGCGCGTCGTGCCGGGCGCGGCGTTCGACGCCACACCGGCCTGGGAGATCCATTGGGCGGTGTTCGAGGCGGTCATGATCCTGTGGGCCTTCGTGCTCGCGACGCGCTCGGTCGCGCTGGCGCTCGCCCCGATGGGGCCCGGGCGCTGGTGGCGCGCGTTGGCGGGCGGGCTCGCGTTGATCGCGCCGATGTGGTTCGTGTCGGCGATCGCGCCCAACGATTCCTGGTGGAAGGAACCGTCGGCCCAGGGCGCCGATCCCCGCTTTCCGAATCCCGCGTCGGAGCCGGTACTCGCAGCGCAGCAGCATCTGCTCGATGAGGCGCTCGCCAACCTTGACGACGAGCGGCCGGACGTCACGGACCTCTACTTCGTCGGCTTTGCCGGCGACGCTCGCGAGGACGTGTTTCGCAAGGATGTGCTTGCCGCGCAGCACGTGATGGACGAGCGCTGGGGCACGGAAGGGCGCTCACTGGCGCTGATCAACAATCCGCGGACGCTGCTCGAAGCGCCCGCTGCCACCGTGACCAACCTGCGCGAAACGCTGAACGAAATCGGTGCGGCCATTGATGCCGATCAGGATGTCGTGATGATCTACCTGGCGAGCCACGGCAGCCGCCGGCACGTGCTCGAGGTCGCGCTGCCGCCGCTCGAACTGGCGCCACTCACCGCGCCCGCACTGAGGGGACTGCTGGATGCCGCCGGCATCAAATGGCGAATCGTCGTCGTCTCCGCGTGCTACTCCGGCGGGTTCATCGAAGCGCTGCAGGACGACCACACGCTCGTTCTCACTGCGTCAGCCGCGAATCGCGCGTCATTCGGTTGTGGCCACCGCAGCGACGCCACGTTCTTCGGCGAGGCGCTGTTCCAGCACGGGCTCGCGCATGCCGAGTCGCTGCTGGCCGCGTTCGAGGCCGCGCGGGGACAGGTTGCCGAGCGCGAGAAGGCCGGTGCCTTCACGCCGCCCTCGGATCCGCAGATCTTCGTAGGCCCGGCGATGGCGGACAAGCTCCGGGAGCTAGACCGCGGCAATGCCGCGCGGCGGTCGGGCCGGAGTGTCTGAGCTGAACGGCCCCCACGCTCACTTTGCTCGCTGCCCCCCGCGGGGGTGAGCAGCGCCCTTCGGGCGGCCGGGCGGGCGCTGACCACGCATCGTGCTTGTGCCACAGGTTAAACTCGCGCCGTGGCAGCCTCGGTCGACGTCCGCAAGCTCGAGCACTCCTACGGCGCGAATCGTGTCGTCCGCGGTCTCGACTTCACGCTCGCCGAAGGCAGGATCGGCTGCCTGCTCGGCCCCTCCGCCTGCGGCAAGACAACCGTATTGCGCTGTCTCGCCGGCTTCGAATCGATCGCCGGCGGCACGATTGCGCTGTCGGGTCGCGTCGTCTCGGAGCCCGATCGGCTCACGCCGCCGGAGAACCGGCGCATCGGGATGGTGTTCCAGGACTTCGCGCTGTTTCCCCATCTTACGGTGGCCGGCAACGTCGGGTTCGGCTTCGGCCGGCGCCCATCGTCCGCAGCGCGCGCGCGAATCGATGAAATGCTGGCGCTGGTCGGCCTCTCCGGTGCGGGGGATTCGTATCCGCACGAGCTTTCCGGCGGCCAGCAGCAGCGCGTGGCGCTGGCCCGCGCGCTTGCGCCGGAGCCGGACCTGCTGCTGCTCGACGAACCTTTCTCCAACCTCGACACCGATTTGCGCGAACGACTGTCGCTCGAGGTGCGCGACATCATCAAGGCCAGCGGCACCACGGCGATCCTCGTCACGCACGATCAACACGAGGCGTTCGCGCTCGCCGACGAGATCGGCATCATGTACGAGGGACGGATTGAGCAGTGGGACAACGCGTACAACCTGTACCACGAGCCGGCAACACGCTTCGTCGCCGATTTCGTGGGGCAGGGCGTGTTCCTGCGCGGCGTCGTTGCGGGGCCGCACACCCTTGCCACGGAACTGGGAGAGCTCGACACCGCACTTCCGGCGCCGGTTATCGATGGTGGCGCGGTGGACGTGCTCCTTCGGCCCGACGACATCGTGCACGACGACGCGAGCCCCTGGCATGCCGAGGTGGCGAAGAAGGCGTTTCGGGGCGCTGACTTCCTCTACACGCTGACGCTTGCTTCAGGGACCCACGTGCTGTCGCTCGTGCCGTCGCACCACGATCACGCCATCGGCGAGAAGATAGGCATCCGGCTGGCGATCGATCACGTCGTCGCGTTTCCCGCTGCCGTTTGACGCCATGGGCGCATCTCCGATATACTTACAATCCTGTCGCGGGGTGGAGCAGTCTGGCAGCTCGTCGGGCTCATAACCCG
>CAYGYQ010000040.1:0-19435 GCA_964354035.1 uncultured Bordetella sp. | reverse complement strand
TGCCCCCGGTGAGCGCCTTCACGCGCTCGACGAAATTCTCGCGCGTGTACACGATCGTGTGCGTGCACCCGTTCGCCGTCGCGAGCGCGGCCTTCTCGTCCGAGCCGACCGTGCCGATCGTCGTCACGCCGAGCGCGCGCGCCCACTGGCACGCGATCAGACCGACGCCGCCCGCGGCCGCGTGGAACAGGATCGTGTCGCCCGCCTTTAGCTTGTAGGTCTGCCGGAACAGATACTGGACGGTGAGCCCCTTCAGCATCAGCGTCGCCGCGACGCGCTCCGAAATGCCTTCGGGCAGCTTCACCAGGCGATCGGCGGGGATCAGGCGCGCCTCGCAGTACGCGCCCAGCGGGCCGCCGCAATAGGCGACGCGATCACCGGGCTTCACCCATTCGACGCCGGACCCGACCGCCTCCACGATGCCGGCCGCCTCGGCGCCGAGGCCGGAGGGCAGCGGCAGCTTGTAGAGGCCGCTGCGATGGTAGGTATCGATGTAGTTGACACCGACCGCCGAGTGGCGGACGCGCGCCTCGCCCGGGCCGGGGTCGCCGACGGCGACTTCCTCCCAGCGCAGGACTTCGGGACCACCGTTGGCGTGGATGCGGATGGCGTGAGGCATGAATCTCTCCTGTGAATTTGCGTAAGCGGATCGCGATCAGGCGGCGAGCGCGCGAAACGTTGCGATGCCGGCGACGGTCAGCACCAGCGAGCCCGCGAGATGCGCGAGCGCCAGGCTGCCGCCGGTCCAGTACTCGCCACGCAGCAGCAGCTGCGTGACTTCCGACGAGAACGTCGAGAACGTCGTGAGCCCGCCGAGAACGCCGGTGATGGCGAAGAGCCGGACTTCGGGCGGGAGTTCGTGGCGCGCGGCGAAGAACGCGATGGCGAAGCCGACGAGATAGCCGCCGATCAGGTTCGCCGCAAGGGTGCCGAGCGGAAAATGCGGCACGCGCGGATTGAGCCACGTCGAAAGTCCCCAACGCAGCCAGGCGCCGAGCGCAGCGCCGGTTCCCACGGCAACGATGCCTCCGAACATCGGTCGATTATAGGCGCCCGCAGGCCGGGCGCATCCCGACCCGCGGCATCAGCGGACGAATGCATCGACGTGGTCAGCACCGAGGCTGACGGTCGCGTTCAATGCGTGCCATCCGTCAGCGTCGCCTTCAGCGCCGCGATTTCGGCGTTGGCGGTGTTTTCATGGGGCAGCGCGCGGTGGGCCCGCCGATACCAGTATTTCGCGTTGCCGAGATCGCCTTCGATGAGATGGACGATGCCGTGCGCCCAGCAACCCAGCGATGACGCGTCCTTCTGCACCAGCAGGTGCGCGGCCTGCCATTCGCCCGTTTCCAGATACCGCACGACCTTGCCGAACGGAGCCTTTTCCATTATCCCCCCTGCCTCACGCGACGAGGTAGCCCCCGTCCACCGGCATCACGGCACCGGTGATGAAAGACGCCGCCGGCGTGCACAAAAACACCACGATGCCCGCGATATCCGCCGGCTTTCCCCAGCGTCCGAGCGGTGTGCGCGCGAGAATGGCCGCGCTGCGCGCCGGATCGTCCTGCAACGCCTGCGTGAGCGGGGTCGCGACCCAGCCCGGAGCGATGGCGTTCACGCGAATTTTATCCGCTGCGTAGGCAATTGCCAGCGATTTCGTGAGCTGCGCGACGCCGCCCTTGCTCGCGCTGTAACCCGGGACCAGCCCGCCGCCGAAGAACGCAAGCATCGACGCGGTATTGACGATGCACCCTCCCGTTCGCGCCAGCAGCGGCCGGGCCGCCGCGCAGAGGCGCATCGTGCCGGTCAGGTTGATGTCCAGCACTTCGGCAAAGATCGCAGGGTCATGCTCGGCGCCGCGGCGGATGGTCCCGGCGCAATTCACCAGGATGTCGAGCCGCGGCAGCGCAGCGACGAACGCCGCGATCGCCGCGTTGTCGCGCACGTCGAGCACGACGGCTTCGCGGCAGCGAAATCCCGGCTGCGCCCGCGCGGCATCCGCTTCCGCGGGCGTCCCGCCGGTGACCGTCACCGTCGCCCCGCACGCCGCGAGCGCATCACCAATTGCCGCGCCCATGCCGCTGGTGCCGCCGGATACCAGAGCGACCTTGCCGGCGAAGAGATCGGTGCGAAACGTCGTTGCGATCATGTGTTTTCTCCCAGCTCAGCGGATGACACGGGCACCCTTGCCCTGCATCGCCGCTTCCACTTCTTCGACCCTCACCATCGACGTGTCTCCGGGCGTCGTCATCGCCAGCGCGCCGTGCGCCGCGCCGTATTCGACGGCGGCCTGCGGACCCTTGCCTTCGAGGAAGGCGTAGGCCAACCCCGAGGCGAAGCCGTCGCCACCGCCGACACGGTCGTAGATCTCGAGGTTGTCGCGCTTCATCGACTCGTAGATCCTGCCGTCATACCAGAGCAGCGCCGACCAGTCGTTGATCGACGCCGTCCTGGCGTTGCGCAGCGTCGTGGCCGCCACCTTGAAGTTCGGGAATGCCTTCACCGCCGACTTGATCATGTTGGCGAAGGACTCGGTCTTGATGTTGGTCAGGTGCTCGTCGGCGCCCTCGACGTCGAACCCGAGGCAGGCGGTAAAGTCCTCCTCGTTGCCGATCATCACGTCGACGTACCGGGCGATCGCGCGGTTGACCTTCTGCGCGCCGTCCTTGCCGCCCTGGCTCGTCCACAACGAGGCGCGGTAATTGAGATCGTAGGCAACGACGGCGCCGTATTTCTTGGCGACCTCGACCGCTTCCAGGACCGCCTCGGACGTGTTGGAGGCCAGCGCCGCGAAGATGCCGCCGGTGTGGAACCAGCGCACGCCTTCCTCGCCGAAGAGCCTGTCCCAGTTCACTTCGCCCGGCCGGATCTGCGACGCCGCGGAGTGGCCGCGGTCCGAACAGCCGAGCGCCGGCCGGATGCCGAAGCCCTTTTCGGTGAAGTTGAGGCCCACGCGCGTGTTGCGGCCCAGGCCGTCGAAATCCCGCCAGATCGCGTGCGACAGGTCGACGCCGCCCTGCATGATGAAGTCCTCGACCAGCCAGCCGAGGTCGTTCTTCGGCAACGCGGTCACGACGGCGGCGCGCTTGCCCCAGCACTTGCGCATCGCGCGGGCGACGTTGTATTCGCCGCCGCCTTCCCATACGGTGAACGAACGCGCGTTGCGCACGCGGCCGAAGCCGGGGTCGAAGCGCAGCATCACTTCGCCAAAGGAGACGCAGTCCCACCTGGCTTCGGCGGCGGGCTTGATTTTCAGTTCAGCCATGGTTCACTCCGTGGTCGTCACTTCTTCGCCGCCAGCTCGGCGCGAATCCTCTTGATCAGCTGGACCGTCTCGGCGACCCGGTTCTCGATTCCCGCGTAGTCGTTGGCGTCGAGCAGCGCCTTCGTGATGAGGTTGCTGCCGATGCCGGCAGCGACGATGCCGGCACCGAACCACTTGCGCAGCGACTCTTCGGTCGGCTCGACGCCTCCAGTGGGCATGATCCGCGTCCACGGACATGGCCCCAGCACGCTCTTGACGAAATCGGGACCACCGACCGAACTGCCCGGGAAGACCTTGACGATCTCGCAGCCCAGCTCCTCCGCGAAACCGATTTCGCTGGCCGAGCCGCAACCGGGGCTGTAGGGAATCTTGCGCCGGTTGCAGACTTTCGCCACGTCGGGATTAAGCACGGGGCCGACGACGAACCTGGCGCCGTTGGCCAGGTAGATCCCGGCCGTCGGCGCATCGACGATCGAGCCCACGCCCATGATCACCGACGGATCGGCCTTGGCGAAATGACGGGTCACCTCGTAGAAGACGTGCGATGCAAAGTCACCGCGATTGGTGAACTCGATGCACTTCGCCCCGCCGTTCGCGCAGGCCTGGATGACCTTCCGGCAAACCTCGACTTCGGGGTGGTAGAAAACCGGGATGACGCCCTGCTCCATGATTGCGGACAGGACGGCCATGCGATCCTTCGCTGCCATCTTGTTTCTCCTCGTTGTGTAACGGATGCAAGCGGTGTGAAGTTGTCCAGTTCCATCAGCTTCCGCACGCCGGCCGGCATGGCAAGAGCCGCGTCCTGCGCTGCGGCGCTCTCAGCTCGCCTGCGGTCGTGCAGGTGGCGTCCGATCTTTCGACGGACGTACCGGCAGCCGTCGCACCGCCGCCACGAAGGCCGCCGCGGCCGCCGCGACGTCCGTTGCCGTGGCCCCGGGCTTGTAGAGGGAGGAACCGGTCCCGAAGCCGGCGGCGCCGGCCTCCCAATACGAAGCCAGCTTGTCCGGATTGATGCCGCCGACAGGAAAAAGCAGCGTGCCTTCGGGGAGCACGGCCCGCCAGGCCTTCAGTACCGGGGGCGGCAGCTGCTCGGCCGGAAACATCTTCAGGCCGTCCGCCCCGGCGGCGAGCGCGGCAAAGGCCTCGGTGGGCGTCGCGACGCCGGGCACGCACACCATGCGCTGCCGCTTGGCCTCCCGGATCACCGCGGCATCGGCATGGGGCATCACGATCAGGCGCCCGCCCGCGGCGTTGACGCGCGTCACTTCGTCGACGGTAGTGACCGTTCCGGCGCCGACGAGACAGCGCGCGCCGAACTGCGAAGCCAGGGCGCCGATCGAGTCGAATGGCTGCGGCGAGTTGAGCGTCACCTCGAGAATGGCGAAACCATGAGCGACCAGCGCCGCGCCGACGGCGGGGATCTCCTCGGGCGTAATGCCGCGCAGCACCGCGATGAGCGGCAGCGGGTCGAAGTAGGGCGCGAGCGGATTCGTCATGAGGCCAGCATCCCGGCTTGCGCCGCGATGCGGAAAAGCCCCTGTGCCGCGACCGCGGCGGGACCTGCCTCCGCGCGGACACCGGCCTCGCCAAGCGCGATCAGGTAGCGCGCCACAATCAGGTCATCGCCGATCACCCGCACGTCCGTCGCGTCTGCCCCGCGCTCCCGCGCCCAGCTCCGCGCGGCGCGGATTTCGTCGCCAATCAGCACGCCCGACAGCCAATCGCCGACTTCCTCCGCGGCAAGGTCGCCGGCAAGCGCAAGCGTGCGCGCGCCGAAGATGGCGTGGGCGAAGCCGTCGGCGGCCAAACCGCGGGCGACGCCCCGCGTGAATGCCGTCCTTCTGCCCGACGTCATGCCGGCACCTTGGGCGGCCATTCGGCCGAGGATGCTGTGGTCGAGCAGGGTCGCATAGAGCTCGCCGGTCATGTAGGTGGCGAAGTCGACCAGAACGTCGCGCTCGACGAGCGCCCATTTGCTGTGCGTTCCGGGAAGCACCGCGAGCATCCGGGGAGTGTCATCGCGCAGCGCCCCGGCCAGCTGCGTTTCCTCGCCGCGCATCACGTCGGGCACGCCGGTCGCGTCCACGCAGCGAGCGCCCGGGACAATGGCAAGCTCGCCGCCGGGCGTCTGCGTCAGCATGCCGGCGAGTTGGGTCAGACCCGCCGGGCAGTCGACGTAGGGCGCCTCGATCCAGCCCTGCCGGCTCCCGATCATCCCGCACGCAATCCGCGGTGCAGCATCGTCGCGCCAGTCCGTCAGCAGCGCTTCGAGCGCGGCGCGAAACTGCCCGTCGCGTACGGCCTTGATGCCAAGCGGCGCGCTGTGCGCTGCCAGGACTTCTCCTGCGGCGTCGAGGCGATAAGCGCGGGCCGACGTGGTTCCCCAGTCGATCGCGATCAATGCTGCAGGACGGGATTCGTTCACGGCCCGCGACGGTAGCCGACCACGCGGACGGGGTCAAGCGAAGCAACGCACAGGAGGGACGCGGTCCACGCATCGTTCTCGCCAGCTGAGGCTCATTCAGCGGGACCCGGTGGCGCGCGCCATCTTGCCGCCGCGTCATCGTCGCTCGCGCGGGCCTCGACCCAGCGAGCGCCGTCGGGGGTCTCTTCCTTCTTCCAGAACGGGGCGCGGGTCTTGAGGTAATCGATGATGAACTCGCAGGCCGCAAAGGCATCGCCCCGATGCGCACTGGTGACGCCTACCAGGACGATCTGGTCGGCCGGTCGAAGCGCACCGACGCGATGGATGACGAGCGCATCGGCGATCGCCCAGCGTGCTTTGGCGTCGTCGATGATCGACGCGAGCGCCTTTTCCGTCATGCCGGGGTAATGCTCGAGTGTCATGGCGGCGACGGACACATCGGCATTGACGTCGCGCACGGTGCCGACGAAAGCCGCGACCGCGCCCACCGAGCGATCGTCGCCGCGCAGCGCCGCGAGCTCGCGCCCCACGTCGAAGTCCTCGGTCTGCACTCGGACCGGCATGGGCCCCCCAGAGCTTGTTCAGCCGCCCGTGACCGGGGGGAACAGCGCGACCTCATCGCCAGGCCGGACGGGGGTATCGGCGTCGGCGAGATCGTGATTGACCGCGATGCGCACGGCGCGGCCGGGTGCAAGCTCGATCGCCCAGACGCCGCCGCGAGCCGCGAGCCAGCCCCGCAATGCGCCAACCGTGGTCACGCCCGGCGGCGCATCGATGTGTTCGGAGGTCGCGCCCAAGGCTTCGCGCAGACGGGCAAGATAGACGAGCGAGAGGGTGGCGTTAACGCTGTCACGCATGGTCGATGGCAGAGAAGTCCGCTGGGCGGCACCCCGCGGGGCACCTGACGAAGTCTAACCGAGTTTGGCAGGAGGGGCTCCCGCCGAAGCGAGCGGCTCAGAAGCGCAATTGCACGCCGACGCTGACCTGGTCGGTCTCGGGCAGGCTGGTTCCGATTTCCCCGGCAAACCGGCCGAAGCGGGCATACTCGACCCGCAAACCCAGGGCCGAATTCATGTCGTAACGCATTCCCAGGCCCACGTTGACGCCATCGCGCAGGCGCCGGCTGTCCTGGACCGCCGACGATACGGCACCAAACGCCGGCAGCGTTTCGCTTTGGCCGTAACCGACGCGTCCGTAGAGCGCCAAGGCACGATAGAACGTCCAGCTCGTGAACACGTCGACATTCCAGCTGCGCGTCGTCGGTTGGCCGAGACCCTCGGTCGGCCCGAAATTCAGTCCGACGCCACCGCGGCTGCCCAACGCGTCCGGCCGCAGCGCGTACTGGTCGACGGAATTGAAGGATGCCTCCACGGCGATGTCGTTGCGCCAGCGGTACCCGCCGAAGACCAGCGCACGCGGCGATGAGTCATCGGCTATCGGCGCCACATAGCGATTCCAGACAGAACTTGCAGGCCCCAGCGCAATCCCTGCGCTCTCGGTCGCTTGGTCCCGAAGGGAGACGCCGCCATAGAATCCGGTCGGCACGGCTCCTACCCGATCATCGGCATGGGCCGAAGCCGCAATGCCAAATGCAAGTAAAATCGAGATAAATAGAGTAATTGTATGATTTTTCACAATTTACACTACTGAAACGCGGCTGACATAGCGATGGTTCCCACTGCACGGCAGCCTATTCACGCACATCGGCCACCCACCATTCACCTCTCTTTGGCAGCCGATTTTGCCCGTTGGTTCAAGTTACTCGCCGTGTCATTTGAAGTCAATTGGCTATCGGACGGGCGGTAGCCCGGGTGGCGACAAATGTTGCGACGGCGTCAAAATCGGAGAGCGCGAACACCGGCATGCGGCCGACGGTGCCCGGGGGCAGCGCTTCCGGGCTATCGGTCGCGATCGCCAGGATTTGCGGATCCCGTGGATGCAGGAGCGACTTGCCGACCTCCGCCCGCCAGATTTCGAGCTTGGGGATCGGGTAGGCCTTGTAGCCCTCCACCAGGGCAAGGTCACATGGGGACAACCGCGCGAGAGCCTCGTCGAGCGAGAGTTCCGGCCCGCCCCGCAACTCGTGCATCAACGCCCAGCGCGTCCCCGACGTCACGAGCACCTCGCTGCAGCCGGCGTGGCGGTGCCGATAGGAGTCCTTGCCGGGCTGATCGAACTCGAACCGATGGTGCGCGTGCTTGATGAGGGAGACGCTGAGCCCCTGCCGGACGAGCCTGGGTATGACCTGCTCGATCAGCGTTGTCTTGCCGCTGCCGGACCAGCCGGCGAACCCGAAAATGCGCATTGTTTCCTGCCGCCCTGATTGCCGTCCGCCGGCACGAGCGGAACCGCGTATTGTACCGATCGCGTAGAGTGCGTTCGGATCGGATCGGTGGCAAACGCGGGTGGATGTCCACGGCCATTCGTGACCCGAGACCGCTCCGGACGCGAGCCGAGGGTGTTGCCTGCCGGAGCCCGCTGCCGGCGATTGCAACCGCTGCGGCAGAGGGGATAATCTGCGTTCCGGCCGGCCCCCCTGCGTGCTGGCCGGCCCGCGCGCCCCCATGATGGCCCGAACGCAACTTCCCGTCCCCGCCTCCGCATCAGCACCGGAAAAGGAGGTCTCCGGCCTCATCGAGCGCGTGATCGCGGACGTGCCGATGCCGCGGGTGGAGGCCGTTGCCGATCCCGCGCGGATTGCGGACGACATCGCCCGTGAAGCCGCAAGGAACGCGGCACTCGTCTCGGCCTCGCTGGCGCTGCCTCCCGGCCCCATGGGCATGCTGACCGTGCTGCCCGACCTGTTCATTATCTGGAAGATCCAGCGCCAACTGGTCGCGGATATCTTCGCGCTGCACGGGCGCACCGTCGAACTCACGCGGACACACATGCTCTACTGCCTGTTCCGCCACATGGCGAGCCACGTGCTGCGCGATGTGGTCGTGCGCGCAGGCCAACGCGCTGTGGTCAGGCAGCTGTCGTCGCAGGCGCTGAAGTCGATGCTGGGGTCCCTGGGCCTCACGGTGACCCGGCGGCTTGCCGGCACGTCAGCCAGCCGATGGGTTCCGCTTGCCGGGGCCGCCGCCGTCGGCGCGTATGCCTACTGGGACACGCTGCAGGTAGCGCGAACGGCGCGCAGCGTGCTGGCGACGACGCCGCGGACGCCCGCCGACGAAGCGTGGCCGGACCCCGGCCCGACGCCGGGCGGCTGACGATGTGCGGCCGCTACGAACTGCACAGCCACCCGGCCGCGATCGCGCTGGCGTTCGGCCTTGCCCATCCGCCGGACGTGCACGCGCGGTACAACATCGCGCCGATGACGGACGTGCCTATCGTGCGGGTCAATGCCGAGGGGCAACGCGAACTCGTGCGCGTGCGCTGGGGCCTCGTTCCGCGCTGGGTCAAGGATCCCGCGATCGGCGCGCGGATGATCAACGCGCGCGGCGAGACCGTTGCCGACAAGCCGTCATTCCGCATGCCTTTCCGCCGCCACCGCTGCCTGCTGCCGGCCAACGGGTTCTACGAGTGGCGGACGCCGGCCGCCGGCGCCGGCGAGTCGCAGCGCAAGCAGCCGCTGCACATCGGGATGGCCGACGGCTCGCTCTTCGGCCTGGCGGGACTCTACGAGCGCTGGCGCGGCGATGACGACCGTGTCCTCGACACCTGCACGATCGTGACGACGGAGGCCAACGCACTCGTGCAGCCGATCCACGACCGGATGCCGCTCATCGTGGCGCCCGAGCACTATGCGCGATGGCTCGACCCGGCGAACGCCGATGTCACCGATCTGATCGCGCCCTACCCTGCCGCCGCAATGACTGTGTACCCGGTTTCGCCAAGGGTGAACAGCGTGCGTCACGACGACGCGTCGCTGCTCGAGCACGTCGACCCGGCCGCCGGTGAAGCCGCCGGCGACCACGAGCCGCCGCCGCATCCGCCCGAGCAGGAATCGCTGTTTTGACTCCCGCGGGCGCAGCCCGGGCGGCAGGGCGCTCAACTGCCCCGATAGGTCGAATAGCTGTACGGCGAGACGAGCAGCGGCACGTGGTAATGCGCGGCGGCATCCGCCACCCCGAAATCCAGCGTGACTTCGTCGACGAATGGAGGCTCGGGCGCGCGCACGCCCAGCGCGGCAAAATAGGACCCTGCCGAAAACACGAGGCGGTAGGCCCCGCTGGTGAAGGCGTCGGCCTCGAGCAGGGGCGCGTCGCAGCGACCGTCGCCATTGGTCGTGACTTCCTTGACCAAGGCATAGTCGGCGCCGCGCCGACGATACAGCCGGACGCGCATTCCGGCGCCGGGCCTGCCCTGCGCCGTGTCGAGCACGTGCGTCGTCAATCGTCCCATCCTGCGTCCCCGATATCGGACGGCCCGGCGCGCCATGCGTCCGGTTGCCGCCCTTGCATCTTATGCTGACCCGCTTGTTCTCGTATATTACGATCTGCGCATGTCGTCGACAAAAGGGCTTCGCCGCTAGGACGCATGACACTCTGGGAAATCAACCGCATCTCCTCCGGCGCGTTCACGACGGCGCTGGGCGGGATTTTCGAGCACTCGCCGTGGGTGGCGGAGCGTGCGAGCGCGGCACGACCGTTCGCCGGCATCGCCGAATTGCACGGCGCGATGATGGCCGCGGTCCGGGCCGCACCCGGGGAGATGCGGCTCGCGCTGATTCGCGCCCACCCCGAGCTCGCAGGCAAGGCCGCGATTCGCGGGGAGCTGACCCCGGATTCCCGGCTGGAGCAATCGCGGGCGGGCCTGAACGAGTGCTCGCCGGACGAGCTCGCGCGCATTGGCACACTCAACGCCGCCTACAACACCAGGTTCGGTTTCCCGTTCATCCTCGCGGTCAAAGGCTACGACCGCGCCGGCATCCTGCGCGAGTTCGCCCGGCGCATCGAGAACGACCGGGATGCCGAGTTCGAAGCAGCGCTGGCGCAGATCGGGCGGATTACCCGGTCCCGCCTGGACGCCCTCCTCGCCGAGTGACCCAGGCCAACGCGCACGTTTCAGGTTCGGGCCATGACCGGCTCGCAGCGAATCTCCGTCCTGACCGAATTGGCGATGAAGCACTCTTCATGCGCCCGGTGATGGAGCGCGTGCAACTCCGCCAGGCTGGGCACTCGATCGCCTGAGAACACAACGCCGGGTCGCAACGTCACCAGCGAGATGAATTCCTTGCCCGCAGCGTTGCGCTCCATCACACCCACGGCGGCATCCGCGTAACGATCGACGCAGAACTTTCTCTTCGCTGCCAGAGCAAGGAACCAGAGCATGTGGCAGCTGGCGATGGAGGCGACGAACGCCTCCTCCGGGTCGACCGCGGCCGGATCGGACATCGGCACCGGCACCACCTGCGGTGACGACGACCCTGGCACTACGACGCCTCCGTCGAAGCGCAGCACATGCCGTCGACTGTAGCCGTTCGACAGAAAATCCTGGTTGCCTCGCACCCAGATCACTTCTGCTGTGTGGCTTGCCATTGCCTGGTCCTTCAGTCACCGGCGAGATTCGTGCTCCGGCAGATGAGCGCGGCGCTTCCGGCATGTCCGGTGGTAGGACGAGTATATCGGCGTCTGGAACCTCGTGCTAAGCGCCCGCCGGAGGTGGTCCTCCGGGGGCCTGGAACACTGCTCCATCGCTCGCCATTGGACAGGACCCGCCTGTAGACTAACGCCCAGTTCTTGGCCCGGAGGCGGCTCCTGTCCATGGCAAGGGCGTGTCTTCTGACGGTCCCATCGGTCGCTGGATCCGGCAGCATTTCCCGCAGCAGAAGAGGAATTCGAGCAACCCATGCCACGTTCAAGCAAGAAGCCCGCGGCGAGCGGCAAATCCGTCCCGCAGATGCCCGGAAACGCGGCGGCTGCGCCCGTCAAGCAGGTGAGCGACCTGGCCTGGGCGGGGCAACATGCCAAGGCCATCGAGCTGGCCACGACGGCCTTGGCCGCATCGGACGTGAGCATCGCCGACCAGCTCGACCTGCTGGATCTGCGCGCCGAAAGCTTCGTCGCCCGGCGCGACTACGACCGCGCGGGTGCCGATGCCGACGCGATGCTCGGCCTTGCCCGGAGCACCAAGACGGCCGCATTCATCGCACAGGCGCACAACCGCCAGGCGCTGGTGCAGACGCGCAGGGCGGAAATCAATGCGGCCATCGCAGCGGCCACGGCGGCACTCAGGGCCGCGCGCCGAAGCAAGCAGACGCCATTGATCGCGCTGAGCCTGCTCCGCCTTGCCGAAGCGCAGATGCGGGAGAGCCTGACCGAACAGTCCGTCGCCAACGCGACCCGATCGGCCAAGCTGTTCGAGAATCTGGGCGACGCTTCGGGGCATGGACGCGCTCTGTGGGCGCTCGCCGCGGCACAAAGCAATCTGGGTCATGCCGCCGAGGCCGACCGCGCCGCCAGCCGCGCGCTGGAGCTCTGCCGGAGCTGCGGCGACCTGTATGGCACGGGCAATGCCCTCAACCTGCTCACGTTCAACGAGGCAAATCACGCGGTCCGGCTGAAGAAGCTCGGTCTGGCACTCGCCGATTTCAAGAGCGCCGGGTATGTCGAACGCCAGCAGATCGTCACCTTCAACCTCGCCTTGGGGTACAGCCAACTCGGGCTGAATCGGCACGCCCGCCGCCTGCTGTTGCTGGTATTGCAGCGGACCAGTCCAGTCGTACTGCAAGGCGATCACGGCGTGAATCTGCTGAGCGCGCTCGCCGGGGTGGAATGCACCCTCGGACATCTGGACAGTGCGCGCACGTACGTTGCGCGGATTGTGGACATCGCCGAAGCGCGCCCCCACGCCGTCACCGCAGCCAAGCTAGCCGCATCGCGGGGTCAGCTCGCCTTGTGCGAAGGCGAGGCCACGAAGGCGCTGCGTCATTTCGAGCACGCGCGGCGGCTCGCCCACGACGGCGCCCGCGTCGCCGCGGAAATCGACTTGCTGGGAAGCATCGGCCAGGCGCGCCTGGCGCTGGACAATCCACGCGCCGCGCTGGCGGCGACGCGACGCGCCACGGCGCTGCACCGCGCTCACGACCTGGCCGCGCTCGACGGCATGGCGCCTGCCGAGACCTGGTGGCGGCACGCGCAGGCGTTGCGCGCGAACAAGCAAGCGCCGGCCGCGCGCGAGGCGCTCGCGATGGCGTACCAGTTCATGCTGCAGGGCATTGCCAGCCTGAGCGACGAAGGACTCCGGCGCAACTATCTGAACAAGATCGACGCGCACCGCGAAATCGTCGCCGCCTGGCTCGAAGACGCCCGCAAGCGCCGCCTGTCGCCGGAACGGCGCGCGGCCCATCTTGCCGGCGAAGCGAATCTGCGCGAGCCGTTCGAACGCCTGGTGGACACCGGGTTGCGCCTGAACGAGCTCCGCAGCACTGCGGAATTGCACGAATTCCTGATCGACGAAGCCACCGAGCTCTCCGGCGCCGAACGCGTGCTGCTGGTGCTGGAGTCGCCGGACGGCCTGCGACTGGCGGGCTCGCTGGTGCCGCGCGGCGAGGATGCACAGGCAGTTCTACGAGACATCACGCCGGCGCTCTCGGACGTGCGTCGGACGCGTGCGGTGAGTCTCGCGTATGGTCCCGAGGAGGCGGGCGAGCTGGGGCAGCGGTCGCGCGTCATCGCACCGCTGATCGCGCAAAGGGAACTGCTGGGCTACCTCTATGCCGACCTCGATGGCCGATTCGGGCGGCTGCGTGAATCCGACCGCGATCTGCTGGGTATGCTCGCGAGCCAGGCGGCCGTGGCCCTCGACAACGCGCAGTGGTCACAGAGCCTCGAGCAGAAGGTCGCGCAGCGCACCGAGGAACTGCAGGCGTCGAAAGCCGTCATCGAGCAACGTGCGAACGAGCTCGCGATCATCAACCGCATCCAGGAAGGCATGGCCGCCGAGCTCAATTTCCAGGCCATCGTCGATCTGGTCGGCGACAAGCTGGTTGAGCTGTTCGGCGCCGGCACTTTGGTCCTCGGCTGGTTGGACGATGCGGCTGGCCTGATTCGCTTGCTGTACGCCTGCGAGCACGGGCTGCGGCGGAAACTGCCACCGGTGGAGATCGCCGCCGTCGCGGCCGGAAAGCGTTACTACGAGGCGCTCGCGGCCCGCCAGGCGGTGCTCTGGACCAGCCAGGCCGAATACCGGGACTGGGGGCTGTTCGTAGCCGAGGGCACCGAGATGAGCCGCTCGGGTGTGCTCGCGCCGATCTTCGCCAGCGACCGGACTCTCGGGTTCATCTCCCTGGAGAACATGGAGCGCGACAACGCCTATGGCGACGCGGATGTGCGTTTGCTCTCCACCGTAGGTGCCAGCATGGGCGTGGCGCTGGAAAACGCGCGCCTGTTCGACGAGACACAGCGGCTGTACAAGGAGAGCGAGCAGCGGGCGGCGGAGCTCGCCATCATCAACAGCGTGCAGGCCGCCCTCGCCGCCGAGCTCAACATGCAGGAGATCTACGACGCCGTCGGCGACAAGATCCGCGAGATCTTCCATCAGGCCGATGTGGGCATCCGCATCTGCGATCCGCAAACCAACCTGATTCACTATCCCTACGTCTATGAGGGTGGTCAGCGGATCGCGATCGACTCCCACCCGTTGCGTGAGCGCGGCATTGCCGCCCACGTCCTGCGCACGCGGGAAATGCTGCTCGTCAACGAGAACGTCGAGGAGGTCGACAAGAGGTACGGGAGCTATACGCTCCCCGGCACCCAGCAGGAGAAGTCAGCCTTGTACGTGCCGCTCGTCGTGGGCGACCAGGCGCGCGGGCTCATCAGCCTGTCCGACATGGAGCGCGAGCACGCATTCAGCGATTCGGACGTGCGGCTGCTGCAGACGCTTGCCAACAGCATGAGCGTGGCGCTCGAAAATGCCCGCCTTTTCGCCGAGACGCAACAGCGCGCCGCCGAACTCGCCACCGTCAACACGGTATCGCAGCAGCTCGGCAGCAACCTCGAGCTGTCCAGCCTGATCGAGCGGGTCGGAGAGCAGGTCCGCACGGTGTTCAAGGCCGACATCGCGTATGTCGCACTCGTCGACCGGCGCACCGGCATCATCGAGTTCCCGTATCAGTTCGGCGAGAAGATCGATCCGCTCAGGCTCGGCGAGGGGCTGACCAGCAGGATCGTCGAATCCGGCCGGGCGCTCATCATCAATGACGACGCCGCGCGCCGCGGGCAGGATCTCGGCGCGCGAGTGGTCGGCAGGCAGGCGCGCTCGTATCTCGGCGTGCCGATCGTGGTGGGAGGTACCGGCGAGGGCGTGCTCAGCGTGCAGAGCACGCAGGACGAGGGCAGGTACGGCGCCGACGACCAGCGGCTGCTGGAGACGATCGCCGCCAACGTCGGCGTCGCGATCCAGAACGCACGGCTGTTCAACGCGACAAGGGAGGCCTTGGCGCGCCAGACGGCCACCGCCGAGATGCTGCGCGTGATCAGCAGTTCTCCCACCGACGTGCAGCCGGTCTTCGACGCCATCGTCACCACCGCCGTGCGACTGCTCGCTGCCGACTCGGCCTTTGTCATGCGCCGCGATGGCAACACTATCCACGTCGAAGCGGCGGCCACGCCGGCCGGGCTGATGTCCGACGTGGCCGGGCTGGGCGACATCCCGCTGGATGCCGAGGCCAACTTCCCTTCGCGCGCCATGCTCACGATGCTGCCGCTGCACCTGCCTGACTGGGGAGCCATCGAGCTGCCCCAGCACCAGGCGCGAATTCGGGAGGCCTTCGGCATCAACGCCGCCTTGCTGTTGCCCATGGTGCGCCATGGCCAGAGCGTCGGCGTCCTGAGCTTCGCCAGGCGGCGCGCCGGCGCGTACACGCCGGCCGAGATCGCGTTGGCCGAGTCCTTCCGTGACCAGGCGCTGATCGCGATCGAGAACGCGCGCCTGTTCAACGAGACGCAGGAGGCACTGGCGCGCCAGACCGCCACTTCCGACGTGCTGCGGGTGATCAGCGAATCGCCGACTGACGTGCAGCCGGTGCTGGATGCCGTCGCGGAGCGCGCCGGGCTGCTCTGCCACGCGGACGGCAGCCGGGTCTGGCTCATCGTCGACGGCCAGTTGCGCGCCATGACGAATTACGGACCGGCGTTCGCGGCCCCATCGGGCGTTGAGGTGCTGCCCCTGCGCAGGACGTCGATCGCCGGACGGGCGATACTCGAGCGGCGGATCATCCATCACGAAGACGCGCAGCCGCTCATCGACACCGAGTACCCGGACGTCCGCGAGATCCAGCGGCGCCACGGATTCCACTCGGTACTCAACGTGCCGTTGCTGCGCGAGAGCGAGGCCGTCGGGGTGATCTCCCTGTTGCGCATCGAGGTGCGTCCGTTTACCTCCGCCGAAATCGCCCTCGTCGCGACGTTCGCCGACCAGGCGGTGATCGCCATCGAGAACGTGCGCCTGTGGAACGAGACGAAGGAGGCGCTGGAGCAGCAGCAGGCCGCGGCCGAGATCCTGAGCGTGATCAGCAGCTCGGTGGCCGACACTCAGCCGGTGTTCGAGAAGATCCTCGACAGTGGCCATCGGCTCTTCCGCAGCGACGAGATGGACGTGCTGCTGGTCGACGAGCATGGACAGCTGCAGATCGCCGCCTATGTCGGCGACGTGCACGACGTGGTGGCCGCCACCTTCCCGGCGCCGGTGGAACGTACCCCCGCCGGGCGGGCGATCGCCGAGCGGCGGGTGGTGCACTGGCCCGACCTCGCCAACGGCGAGGACGTGCCGGGCGTGCTGCGCAAGATGGCCAAGCTCGCCGGCTACCAGTCGATGGCGTTCGCGCCGATGCTGTGGGAAGAGCGCGGCATCGGTGCCATCGGTGTGGCCCGTTCTAAGGGCCCGTTTTCGGCCAAGGAGCTGGCGATGCTGCAGACCTTCGCCGACCAGGCCGTGATCGCGATCCAGAACGCGCGGCTGTTCCGCGAGACCAACGAGGCGCTCGAGCAGCAGACCGCATCGGCCGAGGTGCTGCAGGTGATAGGCAGCTCGGTCGCCGACACGGCGCCGGTATTCGACAAGATCCTCGACAGCTGCCAGCACCTGTTCGCCACCGAGCAGCTCGGCATCTTCCAGGTCGACGACGGGGGGATGGTCGATGTCGCCGCCTGGCGCGGCGAAGCGCTGGGCGCGGTGGCGCGGACCTTTCCAAGACCGATCGAGCAGAGCGCCAGCGCCCAGGTGCTTCGCGAGAAGCGCATCCTGCACATCCCCGACGCCGCCGCAGCCGCCGATGCACCGCCGACGGTGCGCTCGGTGCTGGCGCAGATCGGCAACTACTCGATCGCCTGGGCGCCGATGCTGTGGGAAGGACGCGGCATCGGCACGCTCTGCGCGGTGCGCCAGCCGCCGAAGCCCTTCAGCGACAAGGAACTGGCGCTGCTGCAGACCTTTGCCAACCAGGCGGTGATCGCGATCCAGAACGCGCGTTTGTTCAACGAGACGAAAGAGGCGCTCGAACGGCAGACCGCCACCGCCGAGGTGCTGCAGGTTATCAGCAGCTCGGTGGCCGATACCGGGCCGGTGTTCGAGAAGATCCTCGACAGCTGCCAGCGCCTG
Organism: uncultured Bordetella sp.; assembly: GCA_964354035.1. GTDB lineage: Bacteria > Pseudomonadota > Gammaproteobacteria > Burkholderiales > Casimicrobiaceae > CAIWHR01. The sequence continues at coordinate 2,204 of CAYGYQ010000040.1, read as the reverse complement.
ATCGCATGCAGTGACCTGGCAGTATTGACCGTCGACCAGGACACGATGGTGCATCTGGGTTTGACGCGCGGACCAGGCGGCCAGAGGGCCGCACAGAAATTCAAGCCGACCCCGATCGCCCAGACAATCATCGCGGAGGCGGTGCTGGAGCGCCGCGTGATGCACTATCCCGATGCATTGTCGGGAGATCGGGTTCCCGAGGCGATTCGCCGCATGGCAGCCAAGATCGGCAATTTCTCCTGCCTCGTTGCGCCAATGATGTGGCGGGACAGTGGTGTTGGCGCTTTCTTCGTCGTCCGCACGTTCGCGGACCGCCAATGGACGACGTTTACTCTGCAGGAGATCGCTCTGCTGCAGACCTTCGCCGACCAGGCCGTGATCGCGATCCAGAACGCTCGCTTGTTCAATGAGACCAAGGAGGCGCTCGAACACCAGACTGCAACCGCCGAGGTGCTGCAGGTAATCAGCAACTCGGTGGCGGATGCCAAGCCCGTGTTCGAGAAGATCCTGGACAGCTGCGACGCCCTGATCCCGAGCGAAAGCAAGGCCATTCTGGTGGTCGATGAACAGCAGCAGGTGCACGTCGGCGCCGTCCGGGCCCGGGGGCAGGACCATCTCGCCGAGGAGTTCAAGCGCCGCTACCCGCGCCCGATCGCTCGGACGGTGATCAGCCTGGCCTTCGATGCCCGCCGACCACTGTATTACTCGGATAGCCAGGCCGACAAAGGCGTGCCGAATCTCGTCCGGCGTTTCGCACAGCAGTCGGAAACCCGTTCCCTCTTGATCGCGCCGATGATCTGGCAGGGTGAGCGCATAGGCTGCATTGCCGCTGCCAGGAAGGACACCCACGCGTTCTCGGACAAGGACATAAACCTGCTGCAGACCTTCGCCGATCAGGGCGTCATCGCGATCCAGAACGCCCGCTTGTTCAAGGAGGCGCAGGGCGCGCGCGCCGCTGCCGAAGCCGCCAACGAAGCCAAGAGCTCGTTCCTCGCCACGATGAGCCACGAGATCCGCACGCCGATGAACGCGGTGATCGGCATGAGCGGCCTGCTGCTCGACACGAAGCTCGACACGGAACAGCACGACTATGTGTCCACCATCCGCGATTCGGGCGACGCGCTGCTGACCATCATCAACGACATCCTCGACTTCTCGAAGATCGAAGCCGGCCGGATGGACATCGAGTCGCACCCGTTCGACCTGCGCGATTGCGTCGAATCCGCGCTCGATCTCGTGAGCACGCGCGCCACGGAAAAGCGCCTCGACATCGCCTACGTGTTCGAGGGCGACATCCCGCGCGCGATCAGCGGCGACGTGACACGGCTGCGCCAGATCCTGCTGAACCTGCTCTCCAATGCGGTTAAGTTCACCGAAAGGGGCGAAGTGGTGGTGACGGTGACGGCCGCGCCGCCCACAGGCGATCATGCGGAGCTGACCTTCGCGGTGCGCGACACCGGCATCGGCTTGTCGCCCGAAGGCATGAGCCGCCTGTTCCAGTCGTTCTCGCAGGCGGACTCTTCGACGACGCGCAAGTACGGTGGGACGGGCCTGGGGCTCGCCATCAGCAAGCGCCTTTCCGAATTGATGGGCGGGCGCATGTGGGCCGAGAGCGAGGGCCCGGGCAAGGGGTCGACGTTTCAAGTAACGATCAAGGTGCCGGTCGCCGAAATGCCGCCGGCCCGGTCGCGCGACTTCGTGGGCGCGCAGCCCGAGCTCACCGGCAAGCGGGTGCTCATCGTCGACGACAACGCCACGAACCGGCGGATACTAGCCCTGCAAACCGCCAAATGGGGCATGGCCTCGCGCGACACCGAGTCGCCGCATGAGGCGCTGCGCTGGCTCGAGGCCGGCGAGGACTTCGATCTCGCGATTCTGGACATGCACATGCCGGAGATGGATGGCCTCGCGCTGGCGCGGCAGATCCGCGAGCGCCGCACTACGCTGCCGCTCGTGCTGTTCAGCTCGCTCGGCCGGCGCGAAGCCAGCGATACCGACAAGCTCTTCAGCGCCTACCTGGCGAAGCCGATCCGCCAGTCGCAGCTCTTCGACACGCTGGTGGGCCTGCTGGTGCACGACGCCGCGCCGAAAGCGGCGGCACCGGCCAAGTCCAGGCTCGATCCGGCCATGGCGGCGCGGCATCCGCTGCGCATCCTGCTGGCCGAGGACAACGCCGTCAACCAGAAGCTGGCGCTGCGCCTGCT
>CAYGYQ010000039.1:0-19625 GCA_964354035.1 uncultured Bordetella sp. | reverse complement strand
GATCCACGGGGAGCTCCTTCTGGTTGTAGGGCACCGAGAGGATGGCGCCGACGGCGAAACCGCCCGCGGTCGCGCCGCCCAGCGCCGCCCAGATGACGACGAACAGCAGCAGGCCGACGATGCCGATCGTCAGGTACTGGCGATTGAGATACGCCTGCGCGCCCGCCTGGATCGCGGCGGCGATCTCGCGCATCCGGTCGTTGCCGGTCGGCTTGGCCATGATCCAGCCGATGGAAACGACGCCGTAGACGATCGCCGCGACGGCGCAAACGAGCGCGAAGATGAGTTCTGTCGACATAGGATTCTCCCTGACCCATTGAATGGCAAGAAAACCGCGCTGGAACTTCGGTGCGGGGCCTGTGGCCGGCTCCGTCGACCGGAGCGCACGTTGATCGGACGGCGCCCATTCGGTTCCCACCGCGGCGGCGACACCCGGGCTCACCCCGGCGCCGCCTCAAAAACACGCTATTGTGCCAGCTTGAGGGCCCCGAAGTCGAGCCATGACACCGGCTGAACCCGCCGGGGAAGCCTGCTAGATCTTGAACTCCGTCCCCAGCTTCTTCGGCACCGCCACGTTCTTCAGCCGCACGTACTGCGGCAGTCCGTCCTTGAACGGCGGGAAGTCCTCGCCGCGGATCAGCGGGGCGAGATAGGCGCGCGCCTTGGCCGTTATCCCGTAGCCATCGGCGGTGATGTAGTCGCGGGGCAGCATTTTCTCGACGTTCGCCACCCTGGTGAGCGGCACCGGCGCGATCTTCCAGCGGTAGGGCTTGTCCGAGGTGCGCACGATGGCCGGCATGACCGCGTTGTTGCCCGCGAGCGCGAGCAGGACGGCGGCCTTGCCGACCGCGTAGCTGTGGTCGAGGTCGGTCTTCGACGCGATGTGCCGCGCGGCGCGCTGCAGGTAATCCGCGACGGCCCAGTGGAATTTGTGCTTGAGCCTGTCCCTGACCAGCGTCGCAATCAGCGGGCCGACGCCACCAAGTTGCGCGTGACCGAAAGCGTCCTTCGTTCCGGCTTCCCCCATCAGCTGGCCGGCGGCGTTCTTCAATCCTTCAGACACGCCGACGCAGCAGTAGCCGAAACGCTGCACCCGGGCATCGACCGCCACCAAGAACTTCGCCTCGTCGAAGGCGATCTCCGGGAACAGCAGCAGCAACGGAATGGGCGTCGCCTGATCTTCCGCCATCCCCACCGCGGCGGTGATCCATCCAGCATGCCGACCCATCACCTCGAGCACGAACACCTTGGTCGACGTCTTCGCCATCGACGCGACGTCGAACGCCGCTTCGCGCATCGAGGTCGCCACGTACTTCGCGACGGAGCCGAAACCGGGGCAGTTGTCGGTCACGGCGAGATCGTTGTCGACGGTCTTCGGCACGTGGACCGCGATGAGCGGATAGCCGAGGCGCTCCGAGATCTGCGACACCTTGAGGCAGGTGTCGGCCGAGTCGTTGCCGCCGTTGTAGAAGAAGTAGCCGATGTCGTGCGCGCGAAACACCTCGATGAGCCGCTCGTACTGCGCCCGATTCTCCTCGAGTCCCTTGAGCTTGTACCGGCAGGACCCGAACGCACCCGCCGGCGTGTGCTTCAGCGCGGCGATCGCGCGCGCGCTCTCCCGGCCGGTGTCGATCAGGTCCTCGGTCAGCGCGCCGATGATGCCGTGCCGTCCGGCATAGACCTTGCCGATGCGATCGCGGTGCAGTCTCGCCGTTTCGATGACACCCGCGGCGCTCGCGTTGATGACGGCGGTCACGCCGCCGGATTGGGCGTAAAAGGCGTTGCGTCGGGTCATGACATCCGTCCGTCAGCTCTTCAGCGCGACCAGGCAGGCGTCGCGGATCGACTCGACGCCGCCCTGGCCATCGACCTTGCGGTAGCGGGGCGCGCGCGCATCGCCGGTGGCTTCCCAGCCGGCGTAATACTCGATCAGCGGCTGCGTCTGCAGGTGGTAGATCTCCAGACGCTTGCGCACGGTTTCCTCGCTGTCATCGACGCGCTGGATCAGGGCCTCGCCCGTGACGTCATCCTTCCCGGCCACGCGCGGCGGGTTGTAGCGAAGGTGGTACGTGCGACCCGAAGGCAGGTGCACGCGGCGGCCGCTCATGCGCTCGACGATGGCGCTGTCGGGCACGGCAATCTCGAGCACGTAGTCGACCGCGACCCCGGCCTCCCGCACCGCATTGGCCTGCGGGATCGTGCGGGGGAAGCCGTCGAAGAGATAGCCGTTCGCGCAATCCGGCGCCTTCAGGCGCTCGGTCACCAGCGCCACGATGATGTCGTCGGAAACGAGGCTGCCGGAGTCCATCACTTTCTTCGCGGCGACGCCAAGCGGCGTGCCCGCCGCAATCGCCCCCCGCAGCATGTCGCCCGTCGATATCTGCGGAATCGAATAGGCTTGCGTGATAAAGCCGGCCTGGGTGCCTTTGCCGGCGCCTGGCGGGCCGAGAAGTATCAGTCGCATGAATGCGTATCGTCGTGCAGATCAGCCAACGGCGGGTAACGATCCGCGGGTGCCACCGGCGCCGGCCCCCTGCCGACGGCGACTCCGCGACAGCGGTGCGCGCCGGCGATTCTGTCCGCAATTCGCCGGCCGGTCAATTGCGCGCCATCAAGCTGTCGCGCCATCAAGCGTTTCCCGCGGCGAACAGCGCGCGCACCCGATCGAGGTCCTCGGGCGTGTCCACGCCGGGCGCCGGCGTGCCCGTGGTGATCTCGACGACGATGCGGAAGCCGTGCCAGAGCGCACGCAGCTGCTCCAGCGCCTCGAAACGCTCGATCGGTGCGGGCGCCAGTGCCGGAAACGCCCGCAGGAACCGGACACGGTAGGCGTAGAGCCCGTAGTGACGGTAGAGCGGCAGCCCCTGCGGCAAGTCGCCGCGGCTGCCGGCGAAGGCGTCGCGAGCCCACGGAATGGTCGCCCGGCTGAAGTAGAGCGCATGGCCCTTGGCGTCGAGCACGACCTTGACCACGTTCGGGTTGAACGCTTCCGCGGGGTCCGTGATCGGGTGGCAGGCGGTCGCAATCGCCGCGTCCGGATGCGCTGCGAGCAGCTCGGCCACCGCGCGTATCAGCGCGGAAGACAGCAGTGGCTCGTCGCCCTGGACATTGACGACGATCGCGTCATCGGGCAGGCCGAGCTGCTGCGCCGCCTCCGCCAGGCGGTCCGTTCCGGTTGCGTGATCGGCAACCGTGAGACAGGCGGCGATGCCGTGCGTCTCGACAGCGGCCTTGATGCGGACGTCGTCGGTCGCGACGACGACGCGGTCCGCGCCGGCCGCGATGGCGCGTTCGGCGACCCGCACCACCATCGGCTTGCCACCGATGTCGGCCAGCGGCTTGCCGGGCAGACGCGTCGACGCGTAACGGGCGGGGATGATGGCGGTGAACAAGGCCATGCAGCCGTACGGAGGCCGCCGCCTATTCGTACTCGGCCGGCTCGAGCCGGCGGGCTTCGTCTTCGAGCATCACCGGAATGCCGTCCCGGATCGGGTAGGCAAGCCGGGCCGATTTGGAGATCAGCTCCTGCTTCTCCTTGTCGTAGACCAGCGGCCCCTTGGTGACGGGACAGACCAGGATGTCAAGCAGCTTGGGATCCACGGAGCTTTCCTTCGATCAGGTTGACCAACGCCTCGTCGATGCGCGCCCGCACGGGCAAGTACCAGCATCGCTCATCGGCGAATGCCTCGCATTTTAGCGCGTCCTTCTCCGTCATCAGAATAGCCTGCGCCTCGGGGAGCGCAAGATCGCCGGCGACGAAACGGTGATGGTCGCCAAAGGGGTGCGGCGCGGCCGCAATGCCCATTGCCGCGAGTTGCGCGAAGAACCGTGCCGGATGGCCGATGCCGGCCAGCGCGTGAACGCCCTCCCGCGCGAAGGCCGCCGCGGGCAAGGTGGTCAACGGATCGTCGACCCGCGCGAATCGATCGCCGACGAGCGTCATCGTGAATGCTCCGCGCAGTTCCGGCAGCGGAGCAGGCACCGGTTCTGCCGCGAGCACCACGACCGCGTCGACGGCACCAAGCCGCGAGGCAGGTTCCCGCAACGGGCCGGCGGGCAACAGCCAGCCGTTGCCCAGAGCCCGTGCCGCGTCCACCACGGCAATTTCGACGTCGCGCCGCAATCGATAGTGCTGCAGCCCATCATCCGCCAGGATCACGTCGCAACCCGGATGCCGGGCGAGCAACGCGCGGCCGGCGGCAACGCGGTCGCGGGCGACGACGACAGGGTATCCGGCGCGCGCCAGCAGCAGCGGCTCGTCGCCTACCCGATGCGGATCATCGTCCGGACCGACCGGCAGCACCTCGCCATCGTCACGGTCCCGCCCGTAGCCCCGGCTGACGATGCCCGGATGGAAGCCCCGTTGCGCCAGCGCCTGCGCGAGCGCGGCGACGAGCGGCGTCTTGCCGCTGCCACCCACGGTGATGTTGCCCACGATCACCACCGGCACCGGCAGCGCCACGGAGCGCAACAGGCCGCAACGGTAGCCCGCGCGGCGCAGCGCGACAGCGGCACGGAAGAACAGCGACAGCGGCAGCAGCAACGCCGCGGCCAGCGTGGTTCGCGGCGAGTACCAGGCGTCGACGAGGCGATCGGCGAGCGTCACGGCCGTCGTCCGCGCGCGGCGCTCAGATCGTCACTTGGGAGGCGGCGCCTGCGTCGCGAACGTGACATGCACGAAGCCGGCGGTACGCGCAGCCTCCAGCACGTGGACCACCGACTGGTGCGTCGCCGTGGCGTCGGCGCTGATGATCACGACCGGTTCCTTCGCGTCGCCGGCGGCCGACTTGAGGGCGTCGGCGAGGGCGGTGGTCGTCGTGTAGGTGAAGACCGTCTTGTTGATGACGTAGCGTCCCTGGGCATCGACCCCGACATTGACTTCCCTGGGCCGATCCTTCGGCTGCTCGGCATTGGCCTCCGGCAGCGTGATCTGCAGCTCTGCGACGCGCTGGTAGGTCGTCGTGACCATCAGGAAGATCAGGATGACGAGCAGCACGTCGATCAACGGGATGAAGTTGATCTCGGGATCGTCGCGCGGACGGTTGCCGCGCAGGTTCATGCCGTGCTCCGCGCGCCGGCGGAGGCCGGCTGCGGCGCGCGCATCGCGTGATCGACCCGCATCGTGCCCCTACTGGCGTTCGCCGTGCGCGAAGTCGACCAGCTTGATCGCCTGCTGCTCCATCTCCACGACCAGGCTGTCGACCGTCGCGCGGAAGTGGCGGTAGAAGATCATGCTGGGGATCGCGACGATCAGGCCGAACGCGGTGTTGTACAGGGCGACGGAGATCCCGTGCGCGAGCTGAATGGGATTGGAGCCCGCGGCCGTCTGCGACCCGAAGATCTCGATCATGCCGACGACGGTCCCGAACAGCCCGAGCAGAGGCGCCATCGCGGCGATCGTCCCGAGCGTGGTGAGAAAGCGCTCGAGATCGTGCGTGACGACGCGCCCGACCTCTTCGATCGCTTCCTTGATCACCGCGCGTGAGCTTTTCACGTTGGCGAGCCCGGTGGCGAGGATTCTTCCCAGGGGTCCCTGCTGGGCGACCCGCGCGATGAGCTCCGGGGTCGCCCCGCTCTGCCGGTACTCGACCAATACGCGATCGACGAGCCCCGGCGGCGCGACGACACCCTGCCGCAGCGACCAAAGCCGCTCGAAGATGAGCGCCAGGGCGATGACGGACGCCACGATCAGCGGCCAGATCGGCCAGCCCGCTGCTTGAACTATGGACCACACGTTGGGGACACTCCGGGGCGAAAAGCTGCCTGCAATGTAGCGTGGCGGCAGGGATTCGGCAAGCAACAGACCATATGAGGGCCCCGCGCAGCGATCGCGCCGCTCACACTTGCCGCTTGCGGATTGCGGCCCGGTCCGGGCGCGCGGCATTCCCGTCGCGCGGCGGACGCGGGCCCTCTTCCGGCCCCGCGTCCGCGGTGAGCGTCAGGGTCGCGGTCACGGCAGCGCCCGCCAGCACGATCAGCCAGCAGACATAGATCCAGATCAGGAACACGGGCAACGCGGACAGCGTGCCGTAGACGACCTCGTAGGCCGACACGTTCTTCACGTAGAGGGCGAAGCCGTGCTTCAAGCCCTCGAATGCCAGCGCCGCCGCGAAGGCGCCGGCGAACGCGTGGCGCCACGGCACGCGGCGATTGGGCACCAGCGCATAGAGCAACGCCAGCGCCAGCGTGGACAGCACCAGCGGCAATGGCTTGACCGCGAAAACCGTCAGCGTCACCTCCATCGGCACCGCCGCCAGCGACTGCGTGAACAGCCACGTCGTGAGCGAAATGCTGGCGCCGACGAGGACCGGTCCGAGCGTCGTGCCGACCACGTAGACGGCGAACCGGCGCGCCATCGGCCGCTTGCGCCCGATCCCCCAGAGCGCATTGATCTCGCGCTCGATCGTCGCGATCACCAGCGTCGCCGTCACGAGGATGAACACGATCGACAGGCCGGTGAGCTCGGCGGCCTTTTCGGTGAATTCGCGCACGTAGTGATGGACGACGTCGTTCGCGCCGCCTGGCAATGTGTACTTCAGCAGGAACGTCTCGAGCACGTCGAGCCATTGCTGGAACACCGGAAAGCGCGCGACGAACGCGAAGGCGACCGTGGCCATCGGCACGATGCCCAGCACGGTGGTGAACGCCAGGCTGCCGGCCGTGCGGGCGAGTCCGGTGTTCCGGGTCCGCGCGGCGACGCTCCGCAGGAACGTGGCCGCGCGTTGCAATGCGTCCCGGAAGGTCATTGCGCCCTGCGCGTCACGGCCGGTGCCGCGCCCGCCAGCATGTGGGCGCGGAGATGAACAGATCGAAGAACTTTCCTTCCCGCGGCAGCAAGCCCATGATCGTGCGTCCCCGTAGCGCGTGGTTGTCAATTATCCCATGCGCGAATCGGCGGCCGCACCGGCCGGCGTTCGTTGTAAGCTTCGCTGCCCGACGGACGACCGATTCCCTGATGCCGCATCCGGCGTCTTTCACCCCACCGCCACGGAGCCCGCGATGACCGCCTCACTGCCTACGTCTCCTTCCCGGGAAACCGCTGTTCTCGGGGGTGGCTGCTTCTGGTGCCTCGAAGCCGTGTTCGACGAACTCGCCGGCGTGCAGTCGGTCGAGTCCGGCTACGCGGGCGGCCGCGACCCCGACCCCAGCTACGAAGACGTTTGCGCAGGCCGGACCGGCCATGCCGAGGTCGTACGCATTGCCTTCGATCCTGTGGTGCTGTCGTTCCGCGACCTGCTCACGGTGTTTTTCACGATCCACGACCCGACGACACGCGACCGCCAGGGCAACGATGTCGGCACGCAGTATCGTTCCGTGATCTTCTGCCAGTCGCCGGAGCAGCGCGCGACCGCGCAGTCCATCGTTGCCGAGCTATCGGCCGCGAGCCTCTGGCGGGATCCCATCGTCACCGAGATCGCCGACGCCGCGCCGTTCCACCAGGCCGAGCGCTACCACCAGGAATACTTCGCCAGCAATCCCCGCCAGCCCTACTGCGCGGCAGTGGTGGCGCCCAAGGTCGCGAAATTCCGCAAGCATTTCACCGAGCGCCTGAAGCGCAAGCCGTAGCGCCGCGCGCCCGGGCGTGCGGGTCCGCAGTCCGGTTGTGTCTGCGCGCGGCGCGCCTCGATCCGTCAGCGCCCTTCCCGCCGGGCAAGGAAGCCGGCGGCCGCAAGACTCGCGCCGACCGACCAGAACACCGGCACGATCCCGACTGACGCGCCGATGGCGCCGAGCAGGATCGGCGCCGCGAACGCCATCGAATTGACGAGCGACATCCGCACACCGACGGCCTCGCCGACATGCCCGGCCGGCGCGTGGGCGTGCAACAGGGACAACACCATGGGCTGGCCGGCACCGAGGCCCAAACCAAGCGCGAACGACAATGCAAGCAGCGCAGGCACGCTCTGCGAGAACGGAAAGGCGAGGAAAACCAGGCCCGCGACGACCAGCGCCGCAGCGAGCACCTGATGCTCGCGCAACCGGCGGGCAATCATGGGCATGAACAAACGGACGACGAACGTCGCGGCCGCGAACGACGAGAGCACCCCGCCGATCTCCGACGCCGAAAGACCGATCTTCGCTCCGTAGACCGGCACGAATATCGTGTGCAAGTCCCAACCCAGCGAAAGCAGCGCGTTGATTGCGAACACGTGCCGCAGCGTCCGATGGCGCAGCAGCGCCAGCACGCCGGCGTGGCGCGCGCCGCCGGCGACCGGGTGCGGCCCGGGGAGGGCGACCCGGCCGCTCGCGAGCACCGCGAGCGGGATGAGCGGAACCAGCGCGAAGGCCGCGAAGGTCGCGCGAAACCCGAACTGGTCGATCGCGAGACCGGCGGAGAGCGGGCCGATGAATCCGGACACCGAGTAGCCGAGGGCGAGCAGACTGAAATTGCGCGACCGCGTCGCCGGTTCGCCGAGCCCGCCCGTCGTGTTCTGGGCCGCGATCTGGAACGCCATGAACCCGACGCCGAGCAGCACCGCGCTCCCGAACAGCGCCGGCATGCCCGGCAGCGCGAACGGCAGTGTCGCCCCGATGCCGATCAGGACCGATCCGACCACCATGGGCCGACGCGCGCCGATGCGGTCGACGAGCCTACCCACCGCGACCGACAGGAACATGGGCAGGAGCGCATAGAGCGATATCAGCACGCCGACGGTGAACGGCGATGCGCCCATCGACAGCGCGTCGAGCGCGACCGCCACCCGGCTGCCGCTCAGGACCGAGTGGTTGGCGATACCGATCAGGATCAGGGTGGCGAGAGTGCGCGAGTCGGCGCGCGCGGCGCCGCTCACGCGGCAGCCTTGTTGCCGCGGCACCGCCGGCCGTCCGCTCCACCCGTGCCAGCGGCGCGCGCGACCGCGACGAATAGGGCGGCCAAGGCCGTTCGCCGGGCAGGCACGTCAGCGCGGGAACCGCTTGTCGTATTCGGCGTTGATCCGACCGAGCGCGCCATCGACCTTCATGCCGTCCAGCGCATCGGCGAGCGCTTTCACGACCTTCCGGTCGGTCTGTGGATTGCAGGCCAGATAGAGCGGCTGCTCATTGGCAATGAATACGACCTTGATGCCGGTCACGTTTGCCGTCCTGGCCGCCTCTCGACCGGCGTAGAGATCGGTGATCCAGAGGTCGATGTGATCCGGGTGGTCGCGCGGCAACAGCAGCCGTGGCGGATTCTGCGCGTCCTCGCGCACCGAGCGCAGGTCGTTGACTGCGTTCTCGCGGAGAAATTCGTTCTTGGCGTCGCGCTGCACGGTGCCTATCCTGTAGGAAGCGAGGTCCTTCACGCTGCGGATCGGCAGCGCGAAGTCGCTCCTGCCGTACACCGCCCACGGGCTGGTCGCGATCGGCCCCACCCAGAGGAACAGGCGCTCGCGGTTCTCGAGCCGTGCCGTGGCGAACAGGCAGGCATCCTTCTGGCCCTGCGCCCTGACATAGGCCTTGTCCCATGGCAGCACTTCGAACGTCACGGACACATTGGCGCGAGCGGCCATGCCGCGCACCACCTCGGTCGCCGAGCCCTGGAGCTTGCCCTTGTCCGTAAAACTGAACGGCGGGTTCTCCTCGGTGAGCAACATGAGGGCGGCCGCGGGCGTCGCGGCAATGGCTGCGGCAGCGAGCGCCGTCACCAGGGCAAGCGCCCGCGCGGCACCGGCGGTGAGGGTAGGCAACGGGGGGGGCATGTCAGGAACGGGTTGAGCTTCGGACGCAAGTGTGGCACCACGGAGCGCGGGACTCAAGGCCATGCGGCCGCCCGGCGCCTCGACGCCATGGTATCGGCAAGTTGAGCGCGTGGCGCGACGTGTCCGGAAACGCTCGGCGCGCCACGCCGGCGGCGGCATTCCGGACCGGGTCCGCCAAGACCTTGGCACAAGGGCCGCTTTGCGCCAGCGCAACGTTCGTGAACACGCGGCGAAAAAAGCGCCGGCAAGGGATTCCCTTCCCGTGGAATTGCGCTATAGTTCCCGCCGATGGAGTCGGATTTGCCCCTGACAGGAGGGTCCGCTTCAGAGCGTTCGGCGTTGTGTTCCGCGTCTATCCACAGGAAGGAGAAACATGGCTACCGCCAAGAAAGCAACCAAGAAGCCCGCCGCGAAAAAAGCAACGGCCAAGAAACCCGCCGCAAAGAAACCCGCCACCAAGAAACCCGCCGCGAAAAAAGCCACGGTGAAAAAGCCTGCCGCGAAAAAGGCTGCAACCAAGAAGCCCGCCGCGAAGCGCAAGCCCAACGCCGCGTTCATGAAGGCGATGACGCCGTCGGCAGTCCTCGCCGCCGTCATCGGCGCAACGCCGATGCCGCGCACCGAAGTGACCAAGAAGATCTGGGACTACATCAAGAAGAACAAGCTGCAGGACGCCATCAATCGCCGCGACATCAATGCGGATGACAAGCTCCGGGCCGTGTTTGGCGGCAAGAGCAAGGTGTCGATGTTCGAAATGACGAAGCTCGTCTCGAAACATCTGAAGTAATTCCCCGCGCGAGGCGCGGTCTGGCGGCCGGTGGCGAGTGCGCACCGGCCGTTTTCCTTTTGGCGCGCCGCAGACCGGGCGCCCGTCCGTCAGCGCCTGTTTCCGTGCTGGCCGCGCCGGATCACGTCCGGCGGCTCAGCGCGGCGATGCGCTCCTCGATCGGCGGGTGCGTCGAGAACAGCGCCATCACGCCGCCTTTGTCGGTGATGCCGAAGCCGCTCATCGCCTTCGGCAGCTCGCCCGGCTCCAGTCCACCCAGGCGCCGCAGCGCATTCACCATGGGCGACGGCGTGCCCAGGTATTTCGCGGAGCCCGCGTCGGCGCTGAACTCGCGCCGCCGCGAGAACCAGGCGACGATCATCGAGGCCAGGATGCCCAGCAGGATCTGCGCGACGATGACGGTGATGAAGTAACCGGGACCGGTGCCGCGCTCGGTGCGGAATATCGTCCGATCGACGATCGAGCCGATGATCCGGGCGAAGAACACGACGAACGTGTTGACCACACCCTGGATCAGCGTCAGCGTCACCATGTCGCCGTTCGCCACGTGCGCGATCTCGTGGGCGAGCACCGCTTCGACTTCCTCCTTGTTCATCGACTGCAGCAGACCCGAAGAGACCGCGACCAGCGCCGAGTTCCGGAAGGCGCCGGTGGCGAACGCATTGGGCGCACCCTCGTAGATGGCGACGTCCGGCATGCCGATCCCGGCCGTGGTCGCGAGCTTGCGCACCGTCTCGACGAGCCATGCTTCCGGCTCGTTCGCGGGCTGTTCGATCACCCGCGCCCCGGTCGACCATTTGGCCATCTGTTTCGACAGCAGCAGCGAAATGATCGCGCCGGTGAAGCCGACGACCGCCGAGAACGCGAGCAGCCCGCCGTAGGAAATGCCGGTCTGCGAGGACATCACCTGGTCTAGGCCGAACAGCTTGAGCACGACCGACAGGACCAGGACGATGGCGAGGTTGGTCGCGAGAAAGAGAACGATGCGCTTCATGGGTCGACCTCGAGATAACTTGCCGGGATGCGATTCTAGCGCGCCGGCGGAAGACAGAACAGGCCCCGGGGCCCGTCGCTACCTTTGCATCCGTGAATCCCGGAGCGTCACCGTCCGGTTGAACGCCGGCTTGCCGGGCACGCTGTCTTCGCGATCGGCGACGAAGTAGCCATGCCGCTCGAACTGGAACTGCTCGCCGGCGCCAGCAGTTGCCAAGGCGGGCTCCACGTACGCGGTGATCACGCTCTTGGAGGCGGGATTGAGGTCGGAAAGCCAGTTACGCTCGACCGGTTCCGCAACCTCATCGTCGACATCGTCGCCGGCCACCACCACCGCATGCGCGACGACCGCCGCCGCCGCAGCATCATCGACCGGCGTGCCCGCCGGATTGCGGGCGCCGGGGAACGGAACCGCGAACAGCCGGTCGTAGAGCCGCACCTCCGCCGCAACGGCGTGCTCGGCCGATAGCCAGTGGATGTTGCCCTTGACCTTGCGGGCGTCGGCGCCCGGCGTCCCCGAGCGGGTTGCCGGGTCATAGCTGCAGTGGACGGCCACCACGTTGCCGGCGGCGTCCTTCTCGGCGCCGGTGCAGCGGACGATGTAGGCGAACCGCAACCGCACCTCGGTCCCGGGGGCAAGCCGAAAATACCCTTTCGGCGCGTTCTCCTGGTAATCGTCGCGCTCGATCCAGAGCTCGCGCGCAAACGGCAGCGCGCGCTTGCCCAGGTCCGGTTGTTGCGGGTGGTTGGGCGCCAGGCATTCTTCCGTCCGTCCCTCCGGGTAGTTGTCGATCACCAGCCGCAGGGGATCGAGCACCGCCATCCGCCGCGGCGCGCGGGCGTTGAGGTCCTCGCGCATGCAGTCCTCGAGCACGCTCATGTCGATCCACGCATCGGACTTCGACACGCCGATGCGTTCGGCGAACAGCTTGAACCCCTCCGGCGTGAAACCGCGCCGCCGCGCCCCCACGAGCGTGGGCATCCGCGGATCGTCCCACCCGTCGACGTGCCCCTGCGCCACGAGCTGGATCAGCTTGCGCTTGGACAGCAGCACGTGCGTGAGATTGAGCCGGGCGAACTCGTGCTGCTGGGGCAGCGGCCGCGGCAGCTGCCCGCCGTCGGCGAGCCGCGCCAGCACCCAGTCGTAGAGCGGCCGATGGTCCTGGAACTCGAGCGTGCAGATCGAATGCGTGATGCCTTCGAGCGCATCCGAGATGCAGTGCGTGTAGTCGTAGAGCGGGTAGATGCACCACTTGTCGCCGGTGCGATGATGCGCCGCGTGCCGGATCCGGTAGATGGCCGGGTCGCGCATGTTGATGTTCGGGCTCGCCAGGTCGATCTTGAGCCGCAGCACGTGCGCGCCGTCGGGAAACTCGCCGGCTCTCATCCGCCGGAACAGCTCGAGGTTTGCGGCAACGCTGCGGCTGCGATACACGCTCGGCCGGCCGGCCTCGGTCAGCGTGCCGCGGAGCGCACGCATCTCGGCGGGCGTCGAGCTTTCCACGTACGCGAGATCGTGCTCGATGAACCACTCGGCAAACACGTAGAGCTGGTCGTAGTAGTCGGACGCGTGGTAGCGATGGGGGCCCCAATCGAAGCCGAGCCAGCGCACCGCGTCGGCGATCGACGTCTCGAACTCGACGTCCTCCTTGGTCGGGTTGGTGTCGTCAAAGCGGAGGTTGCAGCGGCCGCCGTTCTCGGCGGCGAGACCGAAGTTGAGGATGATCGACTTCGCGTGACCGTAATGCAGGTAGCCGTTGGGCTCGGGCGGGAAGCGCGTCACGACCTTGCCGCCGTATTTGCCGGAACGATTGTCCTCATTGATGATGGCGCGCAGGAAATTGGAGGCGGGCACGCCGGCCCCGTGCGCTCGCGGCAGCGGGCCCGGATCCGCTGCCGCCTTCCGGCGGCCCGGTTCCATTTGCGGCGGTGCAGCAGTCATCGTGTTTTGTTCATGAACAAGCGTATCGGTTCCGTTATTCTAACCGGCGTGGAGGGACCCGTCATCGGTCATATTCCCCGTGCGGAGGGGCCGCTGCCCGGGAAGCCGCGCCAGGCAAGGCTTTCCGCCCGGTTGCCTTTCGGCGTCGGATGGGGTTGTCCACAAATCCTGTGGATAAAAGTGTGCGTATCTTGTAAATTCGAGTCCTAAGTAGCGCCCAGGCCGAAGAAAATGCTGTCATGCTCAATTTCCTGCCTAGATTTTTTCTCTTTATTTCATAGAGTTGTCTCGGCGCTCCCGGAGCAAGCCCATGGCGCCGCGCGGGGCTTCCTGCGCTTTCGCAGCATCGCATGCGACCGGCCTGGAGGAAATTTTGACCTGGACAAGTCGGCTTCTCGCAGTGTCCTGTCATATCTGATGCGGGTGCCACGATCGTGAAAGCGCTGCCTCCGTCCGGCACCCCAGGCCTCCTCCCGCTGGCCTCCGGAAGCGTTGCGCCGAGCCAGGGCGGCTCGCCCGCGGTCATCCCGGTCGGGCTGCTCGTCAGCTCCGCGCGGCTCATTCTCGAACGGCATCTGGGCCTCGTCTGGGTTTCCGGCGAAATCTCCAATTTCATGCGTGCGGCCTCGGGTCATTGTTATTTCAATCTGAAGGACAGCGCAGCTCAGGTGCGCTGCGTGTTCTTCCGGCAGAAGGCCCAGTTCGCCGGCTTTGCGTTGCAGGACGGGCTCGCCGTCGAGGTGCGCGCCACCGCATCCATTTACGAAGCGCGCGGCGAGTTCCAGCTCAATGTCGAGACGATGCGCCTCGCCGGGATCGGCGCGCTGTTCGAGCAATTCGAACGCCTGAAGGCGCGACTGGCGGCTGCCGGATGGTTCGCCGCGGAGCGCAAGCGCCCGCTGCCATCACTGCCGCGAGCCATCGGCATCGTGACGTCCGTGCGCGCCGCGGCGCTCTCCGACATTCTGACGACGCTGCGGCGGCGGTGGCCTGCGGCGCCGGTGATCCTCTATCCGGCCTCGGTCCAGGGCGACGGCGCGGCCGCCGAAATCGCGCAGGCGATCGCCACGGCAAACGTACGCGCCGAAGTCGATGTGCTGATCGTCGCGCGGGGCGGGGGATCGATCGAGGATCTGTGGGCCTTCAACGAGGAAATCGTCGCCCGCGCGGTGCACGAATCGGGCATTCCCATCATATCGGGCGTCGGCCACGAGACCGATTTCACGATCTGCGACTTCACCGCTGACGCGCGCGCGCCCACGCCGACCGGCGCCGCGACGCTTGCCGTGCCCGACCGGCGCGCGGTGCGGACGGCGGTCGCCGGAATCGGAGCGCGCTGGCGCCGCGCGAGCCGGCATGCGCTGGAGACGCGGATTCAGCGCCTCGACACGCTAGCGCGGAGGCTGGTTCATCCCGCGGCGGGGCTCGCCCAGCAACAGCGCGATGCCGCGGCGCTCGCCGGGCGACTGTATCGGGCCCATCGCCACCGGCTCGCGGCGGCGGCCAACGCGGTGCGCGCGCCGGGCCTCCGCCTGACGTGGCTGCTGCGGCAGCCGCTGCCGCAGTCGGCGCGCCTGGCCCCGCTGCACGACGCCATGCGGCGCGCGGCGGCGACCCGCCTGGAGCGCTCGCACGCGCGCATCGCCGCGCTCGAGATGAGCCTCGCGCATCTCAGCCCGCAAGCGGTGCTCGAACGCGGCTATGCCATCGTCACGACCGCGGACGGCGCCATCGTCGACACGAGCGCAAGGCTCATGGTCGGCGACGACATCGCGCTGGAGTTCGCACGCGGGACCGCGGACGCGAAGATCACACGGCGCGGTTGAACGGTTTCCCGCGCTCTCCGTTCGCTGCCGCCTCCATCAGGCCTCGTCGGGATCCGGGTCATCGACCGCGGCACCCCCGGTGGCGCGCCCCGTGGCGCCATCGTCCTCCTGTGCCGGGATCCTCGGCGTCGTCACGACCACGTCGGCGTTCTGCGCGCGATGCCGCAGCGCGTGGTCCATCAGCACGAGCGCCAGCATCGCTTCGGCGATCGGCGTGGCGCGGATGCCGACGCAGGGGTCGTGCCTGCCGTGCGTGTTGACGATGACCGGCTGCCCCGCCTTGTCGATCGAACGGCGGTCGAGCCGGATGGACGACGTCGGCTTGACGGCGAGCGTGACCACGATCGCCTGACCGGTGGAGATGCCGCCGAGGATCCCGCCGGCGTGATTCGACCGGAACCCCCGCGGGGTCATTTCGTCGGAGTGCTCGCTGCCGCGCTGCAGGACGCTCCCGAAGCCGGCTCCGATCTCGACCCCCTTCACCGCATTGATGCCCATCATCGCCTGCGCGAGGTCGGCGTCGAGCCGGCCGTAGACGGGCTCGCCCCAGCCTACCGGCACGCCATCGGCGACGACGGTGATCCTGGCGCCGCAGGAGTCGCCGGACTTGCGCAGCGCGTCCATGAAGGCTTCCAGCTCGGGCACGAGCGACGCGTTCGCGACGAAGAACGGATTCGCGTCCACGTGCGCCCAGTCCTCGAACGGGATGACCCTCGGTCCCAGCTGAACCAGATGTCCGCGGATCAACACCCTGTAGCGTTCCGCGAGCCATTTGCGCGCGATGGCGCCAGCCGCGACGCGCACCGCAGTTTCGCGCGCCGAGGCACGGCCCCCGCCGCGATGATCGCGAATGCCGTACTTCTGCCAGTACGCGTAATCGGCATGGCCGGGGCGGAAGGTGTCCGCGATCGCGGCGTAGTCCTTGCTGCGCTGGTCCTCGTTCCTGATCAGCAGCGCGATCGGGGACCCCGTGGTGCGCCCCTCGAACACCCCGGACAGGATCTCGACGGTGTCGGATTCGCGCCGCTGCGTCACATGCCGCGACGTGCCGGGGCGGCGCCGGTCGAGATCGCGCTGGATGTCGGCGGCCGTGAGCGCCAGTCCGGGCGGGCAGCCGTCGACGACGCAACCGATCGCCGGACCGTGCGACTCACCGAAGGATGTGACGCAAAACAGCGTGCCGAGCGTGTTGCCGGACATGGAGCACCACGGATCAAGGAAGAGCGGCGCGATACGAATTTCAGTCTAGCACCAATGCCATTCTCCTGGCGAAGGGAAGCCCAGCGGCGCTCAGCGCAACACACCGCAGTGCCCGCCCGGCCGCCCGAAGGGCACTGACTGCCCCCCGCGGGGGGCAGCGAACGTAGTGAGCGTGGGGGCCGTTCATCTGCCCGCCCGGCCGCCCGAAGGGCACTGACTGCCCCCCCGCGGGGGGCAGCGAACGTAGTGAGCGTGGGGGCCGTTCATCTGCCCGCTGGCGCGGGATTGACAGCAAAGGCCCGACCGCCACTAAGCCGATGGCCGCCCACTGCCGCGCGACGCATCCGCCTTCGCCGCCGGCGGCAACGGCGACAGGAATCCGATCACCAGCAGCAGCATGCCGACGCCAAGGAACGCGACGACGCGCGGCAATCCGGACAGTGCGGACAGATCGACCAGGAAGAGCTTCGCCACGACCGCCGCCAGCAGTGCGGCGCCGAGCATCCACAGCGGCCGCAGGCGCCGCTTCGTCGCCACGACCATCGCGGTGAGCGCGGTCAGCGTCCACGTCAGGGTAAGCGCGGCCTGCAGCGGCTTCGACGCCAGCTGCGCGGACAGCCGCCACGGCACGTCGCCCCAGTGATGCGCGGTGCGCAGCACTACTCCGTTCAGCGCGACGAACAGGCCGGCGCCGATCCAGCGATACAGCGCGCGTTCGGCAATCCCGGCAAAGCGCACCGCCCAGGTCGCCACCGACCACAGCGCCAGCCCCAGCGTGATGTCCAGCGGATTGACGAGCGGCAGGTACGGGAGCGGGGAAGCGTCGCCGGGTGAGAGCACGTTGACGGCGAAGAACCAGAGGGTCAGCAACCCCGCGATCGGCATCCCCGCCCCAATGGCGTAGGCCCGCTGCTGGACCGACAGCGGCCAGCGCGCCGGGTCGCGAAACCGGACGACGAGCCAAAGGTAGGCGATTGCGGGCAGCGCGGCCGCACAGGGAGTCCACGCCGTGTAGTGCGCGGTGTGGCGCCCGACCCATTCGCTTGCTTCCCATGCGACCTGCGCGACCAGTGCGACCGCCGACACCGCGTGCACCGACGGCAGCAACGTCCTGGCGTCGAGTGCCGGGGGGTTAGCCTCGGCCGCCCCCGGCGGCAGCGTCTGCGCGGCGCGCAGCGCCTGCCAATGCACGAACCACGCGCAGGGCCAGACGATCCAGCCGTAAGTCATGAGCGTCGTCCGGGCGGCGTCGAAGTCACCCATGGCGGCGACGGCCATCGCCGGCAGCAGCACGATCCCGGCACACCGGAGCCTCGGCCAGGACAGCGGCCGCGCCAGGACGAGCGCGAGCGCGACGCTGGCAACCACCCAGGCGAGAGCGGCATGCACCTCCTCGGCGCGCGGCAGCTGCCGCACGAGCTCGAAGCCGCCGGCGGCGAGCCACCACAGTACGCCCCACCCGAACACCAGCGGCACGAGACTGCGCTCGCCCGGAGTGAACGTACTGCCCGCGCGGTCGGCGATGCACGCTGTCGCGAGCCCCGACAACGCAATCAGCAACGCTCCGGCAAAAAACGCATTGACGAACAACGGGTCATCGGCTGCACCTACACCGGAGAGGACGAACACCATCCCGGCTCCGCTCTCGACGACCAGCGCGAAGGCTCGGGCAAGCCACGCGTTCTGCCTCGCGCCGATCCAGTAGACGCCCGCCGCCTCGATCGCCCAGAATGCGGCCGTCCAGCGATTGTCGAGTGCGAACGGAATGGCGATGGTCGCGAAGATGACGGCCAACACGAGGAATGCGCGCGACAGCAGCGGGAAACCGGGTTCGCGGCGCCGGCGCAGGGCCAGGAAGAGCAGCCCATAGACGATCGCCAACGCGAGCGCGCTCCAGGCCGCACCGTACTCGAATTCGCGCACCAGCGCGGCCTGTGCTGCGAACCCGGCCAGCGGCACGCCAAACACGAGGAGACCGTCCACCGGATCGCGTGCAGCGAGCGGCCCGCGCCGCGCGTAAAGAATCGCAATGGCAACGTAATAGACGAAGAACAGCGCCAGGAACGGCTGCACGGTCGCGTAATGTTCCGCCCGGTAGAACTCGCGACCCCAGACGAGCCCGAGTACGAAGGTGAACGCGAAGCCCACCGCATTGAGCACCCGCCATGCCTTCGACCACGCGAGCGCGAAGATCGCGGCGTTCAGCAGCGCGAAATAGCCGAACAGCAGCAGGGGGCCGCCATCGTTTCCCACCAGCACCGGGGCCAGGAATCCGCCGGCGATGGCCAGACCCGCGAGCGGCTGCGAATCGTTGCGCACGGCGAGCCAGACGGTAAGCGCCGACAACGCGATGAGCAGCGTGACCGCCGGCGCCTCGGGCAACACGCCATAGAGGCGAAACGCCGCGTAGCCCGTCAGATACAGGATGCCGGCTCCGGCACCCTGCAATGACAGGCCGTAGCCCGGGCGCGAAGCCGCTAGGCGCATGCCGAGCGCCGTCAGCGCGAAGCCGCCGGCGGCGACCATGGCGAGCCGCAGCTCGACCGGCATCGTGAAACGCTCGGTAAAGTACTTGAGCAGGAACGCGACGCCGAAGAACAGTATGACGACGCCGATGCGCGTCAGCGCGTTGCCGCCGGCGAGCCACAGCCGCAACCGATTCGAACGCGAGGGAGCTGCCGGCGCCGGTGTGGCAATTGTTGCCTGAGCCGGCGGCAGCGGCGGCGTTGCCGCCATCTCGAAATCGCGTGACCGGATTGCGCCTTCACCAGCCAGCAGGGCGATCGGTCGTTCGGACTCCGTTGCCGCTGCTGTGGCGGCGCCCCGCGCGGGTGCGGCGACCTCGGGGACCACGATCGCCGGCGGCTCCGGCTCTGCGGCAGGCTCCGGGCCGACCCCGGCGCGGCGCTCGAGGCTCGCCACGCGCAGCTCCAGTTCGACGACGCGCCGCGCCAGCGCGCTTTCGGTTTCCCGCCCCGTGCCGGCACGCGCCGCGGGCGCCGGCACGGTGGGTACGGCGCTGCCGATCGCGGAGCTGCCTGGCGCTGCGCGCCTCCGCCATGCGGAAAACCTGACGCCGGCGTAAAAGCCCGCGATGCCGCCCAGCGCGGCGCCCCATTCGTGCCAGACAAGGTTGCCCGCGAGCGCCCCCAGGAACAGCCCGATCAATGCCGCCATGGGTAGCGTTCCCCGTTCAC
>CAYGYQ010000038.1:11737-19939 GCA_964354035.1 uncultured Bordetella sp. | reverse complement strand
TGTGGTACGCGGCGCTGGCGATCGCGGTATTCGCGCGCCGGGAGATCGCCGCGCCGGCGCTGCTGCCGCTCACGTTCGTGATCGCCGGCGGCATGCTGTTTCTCTTCGTCGCGCTCGCCTTCACCAATGCGCGGGCCTGGGTGACCGATCAGTCGACGGTGAACCGCGCCACGCTGCACTTCGCGCCGCTCCTCGTCGTCTTCGTCATGCTCGCCTTCCGCGCGTTCGCCGAGAGGTGGGCCGCGACGCATCCCGACCCCGCCGTCGCGCCGGCGGGAACGCAGACGCCCGCTACCTGAGGCTGCCCGAAGCGCCTATCCCGATGCCGGCTCGGCGGCGTCCAGCGCAGCGGGCGCCTTCAACCGCAGCGCTCGCAGGTAGGCGGCCTCCAGATTGCGCGTATGTCCGGGCATGTCGGTCAGCGGCGATTCCGCAAGCCCGGTGCGGATCGCGGCGCGCACGTCGCGCATGAAGGCGGGATCGGCGGCGAGCCGCACGGCGATATCGACATACTCGCGGCCGCTTTGCGCCAGCGTCTGCGTGACGCCCAGGTTCGCGAGGATCGAGAACGACGCGCGCTCGCCGTGGCGCCTGCCGACGAGCGTCACGACCGGCACGCCCATGTCGAGCGCCTCCAGCGTGCCGTTGACGCCGCCGTAGGGCATCGGGTCGAGCACGAAGTCGATCATCTCGTAGCGCGCCTGGTTCTCGGCCTCGTCGCGCCCCTGCGGCAGGAAGAGCAGCCGGTCCGGAGCGATGTCCGCGGCCGCGGCCAGTCGCGCATACGAGTCCCGGTAAGCGGGGTTCGCCGGCGAAAAGACGAGCCGCGCGCGCGGAACCCGCGCCAGCACCTGGCGCCAGAGCCCGAGGCAGCGGCGCGAAAGCTTGAGCGGCGCGACGAAGGCGCCGATCAGCATCGCATCCTCGGCCACCGCGAGCAGGCTGCGGCGAAACGGGTGCGCCGCGGCCGGGGCGATGTGCCGATAGGGATAGACGCAGCCGTCCATCGGCAACAGCGTCTCGATCTGATCCGCCTGGCTTTCGGCGATGTCCGCGTGGCGGTCGGTCAGCTTGAAATCGATCGTCGACAGGCCGACGGTGCCGGCGCTCGCGATGTGCGTGATCGCCACGCGCGCCGGCTTCAGCGCCAGGATGCCGGGCCGCGCGCCCTGCGTGTGCGTCGACAGGTCGACCAGGAGATCGAGATCGTCCGCGGCGATGCGCAATGCGGCCTCGCGCTCGGGGAGATCGGCGAGGACTTCGAACCGGTCGGCGATCCCCGCGAAGCGTTCGGTCCAATCGTCGCGCTCGCTCCCCAGCGAATAGATGTAGAGCGCGAACCGGGTGCGGTCGTGGTGCCGCACGGCCTGCCAGATCATCTTGCCCATCACGTGATTGCGCAGGTCCGCGCCGAGATAGCCGATGCGAATGCGCCCGGGCCGACGCTGGGGCTCCCGCGCGAGCGGAGCGCCGTACACGAGCCGCGCCGTCGCATCGTAGGTCCGCGCGAACCGGGAGATCAACGCCGGCTCGACGTCGAAGTAGAGCAGCAGAAACAGGAGCTGCTCGAGGTTGTCGCACAGCTCGAGCGCGTCGTCCGCGCGAAAACGCTCGGCGCGCAGCCCGTCGAGGTAACGCTCGATGGCCCCGAAATCGCCGCGATGCTGGCACACCTCCAGCGCCTGCAGGGCAAGCGCCAGCGCATCCGGGCAGCGCGCCTCGAACCGGCTGAAATTCGCGAACCAAGCGTCGACGCGCCCGGCGCCGAGCAGGACGTCGCCGAGATTCCGGTACGCGGCGACGTTGCCGGGCTCCGCCCGGATGACGTTCTCGTAGGCGAGGATCGCGCCGTCGACGGCGCCAAGCTCGCGGAACAGCGCGCCCAGATTGAAATCGGCGGCGGTGAGCTCCGGCCGGAACACCAGCGCGTGCTGGTAGGCGCGCGCGGCCTCCGCCACCCGGCGCTGCATCTGCAGCGCGACGCCGCGGTTGTAATGCGTTTCGCCGTCGGCGGGATCGAGCGCGAGCGCGCGGGCGAACGCATCGGCGGCGCCGGCCCCGTCGTTTGCGGCGAGCAGCGCGAGACCCAGCGCACGCAACAGCGGCAGCGGCTCGGCCGTCCCCGCCAGCCCTTCGGCGCAGATGATCGCGGCGGCATGCGCAGCGCCCGCCTGCTGCGCCGCTTTCGCCGCCGCGATGCGCGCCTCGACGAATCCGGGAGCTGCGGCGATCGCAGACGCGAATTCCCGGGCGGCGCCCTCCGCCTCGCCGCTGTCGCGCAGCGCGACCCCGAGGAGGTAGTGCGCCGGCGCATGGCCCGGTTGCAGCGCGAGCACGCGGGCGTACCGTTCGCGCGCCTCGGGCAGCGCGCCCTGCTGGTGCGCCCGCACGGCGTCTTCCCACATCGCCGCCATGGCCGCAGCGTCCGGGATTTCGCCGGAGGCGGCCAGCGCGCGGCGCCATTCGGCTAGCAGACGCGCAAGCTCGTGGAGCGTCGGGTCGGCGCGATCGACGAGCGGCGCGACGTTGGTCGCCGGCAGATCGGCCGGCGTTACGATCACGCGCGCGGGACGCCGCGCCAGCAGCGGGCCCGCGGCTCCACGCAGGCCCGCGAGATCGATCAATACGTCTGGGTCAAACGTCGCCACGCGCTTCGCGTCGTTCGCCCCGGGGATCGGCGGCAGTGCCAGCAGCGGCAACTCCCGCACGGCACCGCTGATGGCGAACGAATCCGGCCATGCCCCCGCGCCGAGCATCGCGATCGCAATGTCGTATTCCGCGCGAGGAAGCGCGGCGAGCAGGTCCAGCGCCGCGATCGCTTCGGGAGCGGATGACGTGGCGACGAGCGCGATGACGCGGAGCCTGACGCCTGCCGTGCGGCGCGGCCAGACGAGCGGAAACGGCGCGACGAACGCGGTCGCGCACAGGCTCGCGTAGGCCCGCGCGAGCGCCGGTGCCGCACCGGGCGCAGCCTGGAGCGCCGCATGGGCGATGCGGCGCAGCGCCTCATGGTCGGCCGCGGCATACCCGCGGTTACGCGTCGCCTCGAATAGTGCCGCCTGCGGTTCCGCGGCCGCCGCCCCGGTCTCGCCCGCGCGCTCGCAGAGCAATGCCAACAGCAGCGCCGGCAACGCCGCCCCCGCCGATGCCGAACCCGTGACGCCGGCGAGTCGGGACAGCAACCCGGACTTCGCCGGCCCGCTGCCCAGGCGATCGAGCGCGAGCGCGAGCGGCTCCGCCAGTGTCGGCACCACGGCGAGACCCGGTTCGCGCCCCAGCGCATCGACTACGCGTGCCGTGGCGCCGACAACGTCCGCATCGTCCGTCAGCATCGAGGCCACGCCGGCGACGAAACCTGCGCGCGCGTCGGTCGGTGCCAGCGCCAGCACCTGCGCGGCCGCCTTCGCCGCGCCCGCCGGATCGCCGGTCGAGAGCAGCGCCTCGGCGAGCGCTTGCGCCGGGGCAAGCGTCCCGGGGTGGAGGCGCAGTGCTTCGCGCCACGCCGCGATGGCATCGCCAAAGCGGCCGAGTTGCCACTCCACCTCGCCAATATGGAACAGCGCGGCGGGAGCGCGCGCATCGGCGCGCAGCGCGCGGCGGTAGCAAAGCATCGCGTCGATGGGCCGATCCTCGCCCTGGTGCGCGCGGCCGCGCGCGATCCATTGCTCGAACTCGGCCGTCGCCATCAGCGGGGTTGTGACTTCCGTGCATTGCGCCACCGCACCGGCGGGAGCCGGTCCAGGACGCGACGCAGCAGCGTTGGCCGAGGTGCCGGTGCACTGTCCACGCCTGCGTGACCGGACGGTGCCGCTTTCGACGACGGGATCGGGGCAACGGCATCGTAGATGTCGAGCGTGCGAGCCGCCATGGTCGCCAACTCGGGCTGCGGCACCGCGCGTGCGCACTCGCCTGCTGCGCCAAGCGCCGCGGCATTGCCCGGGGCGACGAGCGCCGCGATGCGCGCCAGCATCTTCGCTTGGTCCCGCCATTCGGCGTCGGTCCACTGCCAACCCGCGCCGGTGCCGGCGACGCGCTCGGCCAGCGCGCCGAACGGCGGCACGATGACCGGCAGTCCGGCCGCCCAGGTCTCGGACAGCGTGAAACTGAATGTTTCCGGCCCCGCCGACGGGAACGCGACCAACCGCACCCGATAGCGGGCGAGAAGATCCGGGAGCTCGCGCGGCTCGTACCGGCCGTGAATCGTCAGCACGGCGTCGTCGCTCTGCCAGGGCCCGTGCTCGACGTCCATGTACCCGATCAGCACGAAGCGCAGCCGGACGCCGATCGCGCGCACGGCGGCTGCGAGGCGCTCGAGCCGGCGCGCTCCCTTGTCCGGACCCACCGCACCCAGCACCGCGACCGTCGGTGCGCCATCGTCGGGCAACGCGAGCACGCACGGCACGGCCTGCGGCTCCCGACGGTTTGCGTCGGCGCCCGGCTGCGGCGCCCGAACGCCCGGCGCCGCATGCGCAATGACCGTGACCGCATGCTCCGGGTAGTAGCGCTCGAGCGCCGCGGCGGCCCAGCGCGATGGTGCGATCAGGAACGCGGCCCGCGCCAGCAGCCGGCGATGCCGCAGGCGCCAGTCGACGATGTCGATATGCGCGAACGCCGGCTGCGCGGCGAGACAGGCGCCGCACACGGCCGGATCGGTCTCTTCAAAGCAATAGTCGCCATTGGCACCGAGGAACAGAATGGTCGGGCACGCGAAGTTGAGATCGTGCACCGTGTAGCCGTACGGGACGCGAAGCACCGCCAGCGCCGCGAGGATGCCGTCGCGGCAGCCGGAGATGTTGTGCAGGTGGACGAGGTCGACCTCGAATCGCCCGCAGATGCCGCCGATGAATTCGGGCCAGCCCTCGTCGTGGCCGCGATGGAGCTCGATCCTGCCCGGCGCGCCACCGTCAGGAAATTCCTCGACCTGCCAGTGATCGCCGACGGCAACCGCCAGACAATGACGGAAGCGCGTGCCGGACGCGCCGATCAGCGCGCGCGCGTGGTGTTCGGTGCCGCCGCCGTGGCCGTGGATCACGTGCAGCACACCGCGCGTGCCGGCAGCGTGGGCGACGCGATGCGGCGACGCGCGCCCGGTCGGCGAGGCAGGCGGGTGCCCGGCATCGCTCATCGGACGTCCGTCAGTCCGGCGCAGCTTTGCGCCACGCAGCCGGCCCGCATCATCGCGGTGGGCCGTCGCCGCACGCCGCGGGATCCATCTCGTTCCACCGGTGCGCGAGCCGCACCATACCCATTTCCCGCGTCTCGCCGGTGACGACCAGCGCCCGCTCGACATGGTCGAACAGCCGCACGCCTTCCGGATCGAGCGCGTGCACGCGCACGAAATACTTGCCGGGCAGGAGTTCGAGGCGAGGCAGCGTCAGTGCAAACGCGTAGCGATCGTTCGCGATCCGCCGCGGCGCGACGCCGTCCATGTCGGTCGCGACGCCATACACGGGCGTGCCATCGGCACGAACGATGCCGACCAGCACCACCGGTGCGCGGCCGTCAGGCGAGAAGACATCGCCCTCGAGCCGGAGCTCTTCGCCCTGCGCAATCGTGTCGCCGGGCGCGAGATCGAGTCGCTGGATCGCGTAGACGCCGGACGCCGCCGCGCTCGCTGCCGTCATCGGCTGCTTCGCCCCGGCGCTCTTCTCCTCGTGGTACGCGAGGTAGGCCTGCGTGACCTCGGCCGCAGCGCCGTAGCGTTCGACGCGGCCGTCCTTCAGCCACAGCGCGCTGCGGCAGAGCTTCTGCACGTGGTACATGCTGTGCGAGCACAGGAGCAGCGTGCCCCCGCCCCCGAGGTAATCCTCCATCCAGGCGACGCATTTCTTCTGGAACGACTCATCGCCCACCGCCAGCACTTCGTCGGTGATCAGCACATCGGGCGTGAGCGTGGTCGCGACGGCGAAGCCCAGGCGCACGACCATTCCCGACGAGTAATGCTTGATCGGATCGTTGATATGGTCGCCGATATCCGCGAACGCGATGATCTCGTCGCGCTTGGCCGCGATCTCGGCCGCAGTGAGCCCCAGGAGCGCGGCAGCGAGTTCTATGTTGGCGAGCCCGGTGTAATCGGGGTGGAAGCCGGATCCGAGCTCGAGCAGTGCGCCCACGCGGCCACCGACGGCGACCCGGCCGCGCGTGGGTTCGATCACGCCGGCGACGACCTTGAGCAGCGTCGATTTGCCGGCGCCGTTCTCCCCGATGATGCCCAGCGACTCGCCGCGACGCAACTCGAAACTCACGCCGTCGAGCGCGCGGAACACGCGCGCGGCGGCGCGCCCGCGAACGAGATCCCAGACCAGGCGCACGCGGCCGCCACGCGCATCGACCTTCGCGTAATCCTTGCCCACGCCGTCGAGGCGCAGCAGCGGCGGGGCCGCATCGGGCGTCACAGAAAATCCTCGAAGTGCGGCGACAGGCGGCGGAACACCCACCGCCCGCCGAGGAAGAGCGCGAGCGCCGCGCCGAGCGCCACGGCGTCGCCCCAGTGCAGGGCCAGCCTGCCGTCGAGCAACGCATCGCGCAACCGCTCGACCAGCCAGACGAACGGGTTCGCCGCGAGCCACGGCCGCACCGCTTCCGGCACCAGCGTCAGCGGATAGAGGATTGGCGTCAGGTACATGGTGATCATCAGCACCGGCATCAGCACGTGCTCGACGTCGCGGATGAAGAGCTGCAGTGCCGCAAGGAACAGCGCGACTCCGGTCAGCGCGAGCGCCAGCATGAGCCATAACGGCACGACGATCAGCAGTCCCTGGAAATGGACCGGCTGGCCGAAGGCCGCGACGACGACGAGCACCGCGAGATAGCCCGCGAACTGCAGCGTCAGCGTCGCCGCGATCGACGCGTACACGGCGAGCTCGTGCGGGAACGCGACCTTGCGGATCAGTCCGGCGTAGTTGGCGAGGCTGACCGTTGCGCGCTGCAGCGCCTCCTGCGCGGCGAGCCATGGCCACAGCGCCACCGCGACGAACAACAGGAAGCTCGTTCCGCCGAAGCCCGCGACGCGGAATATCGACGTGAAGACGAAGTAATAGACGGCGAGCAGCGCGAGCGGATGCACCAGCGCCCAGGCGAGGCCGGTGGCGCTGCCAAGGTATCGCGTCGTGAGTTCGCGCTTGAAGAAATTCGCGAACAGCGCACGATTGCGTCGCGACTCGGCCGCGAACCGCGGGACGGCGGCCATCGGTGCCGCGTCGACGACGATGGGATGGGGGGATTGCGTCATGCCGGCAGGATAGCAAGAACTGCCCCGGCGTCCGAACATCGAAGCGCCGGGCAGGGCGCAAGCGCCGGCGGCCGCGGCGGCTTGGCGTGCTACTTGGCGCGCGGGGTCGCCGGAGCGCCCGGATCGAGCAACGAAGCGGGCAGCTGCGGTACGCCGACCTTCACGACCAGCGCATCGACGGCCTCCCGGTTCACCTGCAGCCGGGTGTCCCCGCGAATGGCCGCGATCGCGGATTCGCGCGCGTCATTGACGGATTTCTGGCGCAGGTCGGCGATGATCTGCGCACGGACCTCGTCGAATGCCTGCTGTCGTTCCGGCGTGCGCCCCTCGAGCCTGATGACGTGATAGCCGAACCGCGTCAACACCGGCTCGCTGATGTCGCCAGGGCTCCTGAGCGCGAACGCGGCGGCCTCGAATGCCGGGTCGTACCTGCCGCGCGGAGCCGGGCCCAGCCGGCCCTTGTTGCGCGCCGCCGTCGGATCGTCGGACACCGCGGCTGCCAGCACGGCGATGTCGGCGCCAGCCGAGAGCTTCGCGCGGACGTCGATCGCCGCGGCCAGCGCCGCCTCTTTGCCCCTCTTCGAACCGTCAAAAAGAATGTGCGAGACGTCGATCTCCTCCGGCGTCGCGTACTTCGCGCGGTCGATCAGATACAGCTCGCGCGCGCGCGCCACGTTGCGCTCCACGGCGCGGTCGAACTCGGCCCCGGCTTCGCTCTCGATCCGTTCGACCATCAGCGCCGCCAGCGCGCGGTCGGCCTCGAGCGCCAGCCGCCGCTGCACTATCGGATCCTTGTCCATCCCCTGTGCGCGGGCGCGTTCCGCAAGGGTTCGGTTCACCAGCAGATTGGTGAGCAAGGTCTGCACGCGCTGCGGACTGGTGACGAACGCGACGCGCTGCTCGGCCGGGATGCGCGTGAGTTCGGCGTCCCAGTCAGCGCGGGTGAGGACTGCCTCGGGGGCGCGTACCAG
>CAYGYQ010000038.1:0-11637 GCA_964354035.1 uncultured Bordetella sp. | reverse complement strand
GGCGGGAAGCGGTCAGTGGCCGGCCGGCTTGCGCAGTGCGAGCCGGATCTCGCAGGATCCAAACGCCCCTGGCACGCAGGTATTGGCGGTGCCGCTGCGACCCGCGACGTTGATGTAGTACTTTACTCCGGGCGTCAGCGCCAGCGCGGTCGGCTTGTTGTCCCACCAGCGCACGCCCACCGTTCCGATGCCGTAGGTCACGGTCGGCGCATAACTCACCGAAGTGCCCGGGTCGGGAATGCTCAGATCGCAAGGCTTGGTCGAAATCGAGAGCGTCATCACGTTGCCCTGGTTCGGCGAGGGGTATCCGATCGCGTCGATGAATGAGAGATTGTTGTTGTCGGCCGGTCCTGTGGGCGTAAAGGCGACGACGAGGATGCCATTGGTTCCCACGCCCTTCCCGTCCGCGGTGTCCGACAGATAGACAGTGTCCAGCTGCGGCACCGTGCTGGACCAATCCCAGTCGTAAAAGACGGTTTTGGAAAAGCCCTGGGCACTGCAGGAGATCGCGCCACCGCCGCCTCCGCCGCCTCCGCCGCCACTGGGGGCGGCGGCCGGCACGACCGCGGCAAGCGGTGTCACGGGCAGGCTGTTGGTACACGCGGCGCCGTTGCAGACTTTGACCTGGTAGCTGGTGGTTGCCGCGGCCGTCGTGCTGGTATTCGCCGACAGGGAATCCACCGGCGATTGCGCTGAACTGAAGTTCGCGCCGTTCTTCGTCCACGCATAGCTGATCCCCGTCGACGGCACGCAGCCCGCCACATTCAGGGTCGCCGTGCCGCCAGCGCTCGTGAGCGCGGCAGGATTGGTCGATAACGACGGCGTGCAGCCGGTCGGCGCTCCGGCCGGTGGTGGCGGCGGCGGCGTAGCGTCGCAAGTCAACGTGCGCGTGGTCGAATTCCACGTCCAGTTGGCGCATGCGCCGGCGTCGATCGTGACCGAAACGCCTTGTGCCGTACCGGCGACCAGCAAAGCGATGGAAGCGGCGGAGCCGACAACTGCGCCCAACATGGCACGAAAAACCCTGGCCTGCGTCATTGCGGACTCCTGCAAAGTGTCGGGAGGATCGGCGAGTGCGGGGACTGGCATGAACGAGAAGTCAAAACAACGACTTGCCCACCGCAACGTCGATAGGACATTAACATTCTACCAAAGTTTCAGTGCCATCGGTCAAATTTCGACCAACGGCGCGCCGGACTCATGGGCCCGCCCGGGGAAACGCGGACTCCATCCCCAGGACAACGAGTTCCGGTTCGGACGAAAGAAAAGGGCGGGACACCGTGTCCCGCCCCCTTCCGATACGGCTGTTGCTGCCGCGTATCGTGTTACGGAACGACCTTCTTGACTTCGTGGTGCGGCAAACTCGCGCCGAACGTCGACAGGTAGGTCTTGCCGCTGATGGTGATCGCATCATTCTGGAACGTCTGCGCCGCAAAGCCGACCATCGGCAGCCCGTAGTACCTGACCGTTTGTCCACCTGCCGGGGCCGTAGTCCCGGTAAGGTCGATAATGGTCGTCTGGGCCGTGTTGACAAGCGAGTGTTCGGTCGAATTCGCAGTGCCGTTGAGCCCAATGACCGCCCAGCCATTGGAGTACGGAGTGGCGATCGTATTGTGGTTAGCCGAGCCGAACACGTTGCTCGTAGCGAAGCCGAGACTCTGCGCTTCCCAGCACAGTTGCGGGCCGGCGCCCGGGCCAGGCTGCGGCGAGAAATCGGTGCCGGTGATGATCTGCGGCGACGACTCTTCGCGATCGAACACCACGCCGTAGAAGTTCTCGCACGCCCCGACCTTGCTGACGTACTTGGACGTGAACGGCGCGATCGGCGCTGCGCTGCCATTGGTGTGCGGCTGCTTGGTCGGGAACGTGATGATCCAAGTGGTCTGGGACCGCGACCCGGTATCGAGGACGTACTCGTTGGTCACCAGTTCCGCCATCAAGGCGGTGGTCACCGCCAGCGGGGTGCCCGCTGGCCACGACGATTGATACAGCTTGCTGCCGGCGATGACGTTGCTGATCGGCGGCTGCGCGTTGGCGTACGTCGGGGCCGTGGATCCGGTCGTCGCGTATCCCGCCACGTTGGAGAAATTCGCCAGCGCCGTAGCTTCCTGCGAGAACATGCCGCCACCGGCGGGGCTCAGGATGAACAGGCTGCCGAACAGGCCACCGTTGGGCGGCTGCGCCTCGGCGTTGGCAACCGTGTCGTTGATGCTCGAGCAGGACTTCGGCACGCCACCCGAATGCTTGGCACTGACGGCGGTGACGCTGGTGTTAAGGTAGGTCGCCATCTCGAAGATCTCGAAATAGCCTTCCTGCGTGCGGGCCAGCCCGTTGTCGCCCGATTCGAGCTGCAATGTCCGGAAAGGAACGCCCACACCTGCCGTGAACGACGGGATCGTGCAGGACTTGTCGCTCGTCGCGATCTGGGCGCCACCCGCCGCAACCGGCGTGACCGACGCGGTCCAGACGTCCCAGGGGGACAGGAAGACGTTGAAGTCCAACACTTCCTCGCTGTTCTTGCCTTCGCGGAAGCGGACCTTGACGGCCTTGGTGGTGTTAGTGGTGTTGACGACCGACATCAGCGTGTTGAACGAGTTGCCGTTGACGTCCTTGTTCACCGTGTAATACGGGTAGATCAGCACATTGCCAAGTCCGTCCGCGCTGACGTTCACCGCCTGCGCGACGCCCGCGGCGCCCAGCATGCCCGTCGCGGCGAGCGCGACGCACAGCGACTTTCTGTTGAACGTGTTCATAGTATTGTGTAACTCCTCTCTGACGCAGTTAAAAGTGATCACTTCAAGACCAACAACGCACCGATGTTATTACAGCTTGCTTGACATTGGCAAATGATTTGGCCTCCCCGCCGCCGCCCACTTGTGGAATTCCTGCAACAACCTGCTCATCCGCGGAACACGAACCAGGCTTGTCCGCGGTCGATGATCCAGCTTTCGTCCAGTAACGTCACCACTCCCTTGATCTTCGCCGGCGGAAAGTCGTAGGTCAGCGTCAGTGTGACTTTGCACGCTTCGGCCATGCATTCGACCTTTTCGATGTTCACCGCGCGGTACTCAATTTCCCGTATGCGCGCCTCGAACTTGGACAGGGTGGTCGCTTCGCGGGACGATGGGCTCATGTACCCGTAGGCGCCCTCGTAGTCCCGCTTGATCAGCAACTGCCACCGTGCCTTGGCACGCTCCGCTACTGCCGCCTCCTTCAATGCTGCCGGCGAGTCCTTGTCCAGGCCTCCGCCGACCGCCGCACATCCCGTCGCCACCGCCGCCACAACCGCGACACCGGCAGCAAACCCGACTCCAACCCTTACCTGGCGCCGCAGGACCGCGATCGCGCGCTGCCACGGCAAATATCGCTCATTCATCCGGATTGCCTCTGCAAATTCCAGTCAAGCGCCCTGGTGCGTAAGCCCGAGGACCACCCAAACACGGTCACAACCGATTCAGCACAAGCCACGGCGCCGCAATCCTCGAGCGAAGACTAACCAAAGCGTGCCGTAGCGTCAATGCGGATTTCCA
Organism: uncultured Bordetella sp.; assembly: GCA_964354035.1. GTDB lineage: Bacteria > Pseudomonadota > Gammaproteobacteria > Burkholderiales > Casimicrobiaceae > CAIWHR01. The sequence goes on along the minus strand of CAYGYQ010000038.1, from coordinate 8,107 downwards.
ATGAACAGGACGCCGATAATTACTGTTGCAGGCCTGCAACATCCGGTTGTCGGGGGATAGCGACGTTTTGCCATGTTTTTGTGCGGGGAATGTCGGGGGATGGCGACGTTTTGTTGTCGCCATCCGGCGACGATCCCGGCGATTCCTCAGGGTTTTCCCGCCGCTTCGCCCGATGCGGGCGATTTCTGCCGTTTGAAAACATCGAACGTGTCGTCGATGTTCTCCATCCGGCGGCGAAGATCATTGATGACGTTCTTGAGGTCGATTTCGGTCTCGACGACGCGCGGCGTGATGAACATCACCAGTTCGTTGCGGCGGGTTTTCAGCTCCTGCGTGCCGAACAAGCCGCCCAGAATCGGTATGCGCGAGAGCAGCGGCAGCCCCTCCGACGTATTCGACTTCAGATCGCCGATGAGTCCGCCCATCACCATCGTCTGCCCCGACTGCACGCTGACGATCGTCTGCACGCTCCGCGTGTTGATCGGCGGCGCCTCGCATATCGCGGTCGTCGCGCCGGGATCGCTGACCTCGGCCTGGACTTCGAGCGTGATGAGCCCGCCCGCGTTGATGTGCGGCGTGACCTGCAACAGCACGCCGGTGTCGATGTACTGCGATGTCGTCGTGACGACGTTGTTGGTCGGGATGGCCCCGCCGCCGACGAAGCTCTGCTGGCAGATCGGGATCCTGTCGCCCGCCTTGATCGTCGCCTTCTGGTTGTCGAGCGCCGCAAGGTGTGGATTCGCCACGACCTTCGTGTCGCCATAGCTGTCAAGCAGGTGCAGCACGGCCTGAACGCCGCCCGGGAAATTCGCGTTGTTGATGATGTACGTGAACCCCTTGGCAATCGACAGGGCGACCCCGTCGCCTGGCTTTCCCGGGTTGCCCGGCGTGCTCCCGTCCCGCGTGATGAGCCCGCCGGAGCCGCGGCCGGATGGGGCGCCACCCTTGAACAGCCATTCGACGCCGAATTGCAGGTCGTCGGTCAGATTCACCGACGCGATCGTGACCTCGATCATCACCTGCCGCGCCGGTATGTCGAGCTTCTTCAGCGCCGCCTCGATCACCGTGTACTCGGACGCCGTCGCGACGATCAACAGCGTGTTGTTGTCCTTGTCGGCGACGACCTGGATGTTGCGGACGACGCCGATGCCCTCGGCTGCGCGGGCGAGGGCCTGCGCCACGGGTCCGGGCTGCGCCGGGGGAGTCGTCATCTGGATCGTCGGCGGAGTCGGCGTGGTCACCGCCGGCTGCGCCTGGAATGACGGCGGCGAGACGATCGTCCCCGCCGGCGTCCCGGGCGCGAGTGTCGGTGGCGCCGGCGCTGCGGCGGGAGCCGCGCGCCCGGTGAATGCCTGCGTCAGCAACGGCCCCAGCTTCTCGGCGCGCTGGTTCTGCAGGTGGTAGACGTAGAAGCGCGGGCCGTCGCCGCCGCCGCTCTGATCGAGCCGGGCGATCCATTTCTTCGCCTCGTCGAGGTACGCCGGCTGCGGCGTGATGACGAGCAGTGCGTTCATCCGCTCGATCGGGATGATGCGCAGGATGCCCGCGAGCGGGCCGGTGTTCCGGTCGCCGACGATCTTGTCCAGCTCCTGGCCGACGGACTTGACGTCGGCGTTCTGCAGCGTGAACAGCCCCACCGACATGCCCGCGATCCAGTCCACGTCGAACATCTCGATCGTCTCGAGCAGGTGCTTGAGCTCGCGCTCGGTGCCCGACAGGATCAGCATGTTGCGCAGGTCGTCGGGCCGGATGGCGGTGGCGTCCTTGGCGAGCGGTTCCAGGACCCGGATCATCTCGCGCGTGCCGATGTAGCGCAGCGGGACGATCTGCACCGAAAAGCCCGGCGGCAGCGCGCGCTGCGAGTTGCCGAGCTGCGGCGTGATGTTGCCGCGCACGGCCACCGCGCTCGGCAGGACCTTGTAGAGCCCCCCTTCCTTCACCATGGTGGCGCCGTTCATCCGCAGCAGCGTCTCGAGCGTGGCCGGCAGCGCGTCGCGCGAGATGCCCGAGGACGTGCGGATGGTGACCTGGCCGCCCACCGCCGCGTCGATCGTGTAGCTCTCGCCCAGGATGTCGCCCAGGATGTTCTTCACGACCTCACGCAGGTCCGCGCCTTCGAAATTCAGCACCACCCCGCCGCCCGCCTGCTGCACCGTGGGAACCGGCGGCAAGCCGCCCCCTGGCTGCTGGCCCCGCACCAGCACACCCGTTCCCTTGTAGATGTTCGCCTTGTCCTGGGCGCTCGGCAGGCCCGGCGCCTGCGCGCGCTCGGCCGCGTCCGCGAGTGCGGGCGAGATCCCCGCACTGGTCCGCAGCGGCGAGGTGCGCTGGGTCGGTACGCCTGCGCTCGAAGCATCGTCCTTCGGTGTCGCACACGCAGCGACGAGGATGGTGGCAACCAGGGCGAAGGCCCATGTCACAGCAGTTTTTTTGGTCATGGTCAGTTCCGTGGCCAGCCGGATCGCACCGGCCGGCGATTGTCGCCCGAGGTCATGGGGTGCTGCCGCGATTGGGCGCGGCGGTGCGCTCGCGATACCTCTGGTCCAACTGTTCCCAACGGGGATCAGTGGCGCCGGCGGGTGCCGCCGGGGCCGGGACAGCGGTCGGGGCGGGAGTGGTGGCGGCGGCAGGCGGAGGAGCAGCCTGCGAAGCCGCCGCCGCGGCCCGCGCAGCGCGGCGGCGCTCGGCCAGCGTCTGCGTGGCGTCCGCAGCGGCCGCGGCGGCCGCGGGTGGGGGTGGTGCCATGGCCGCGGGCGCCATGCCCGCGGGTGGGGTCGCTACCTGGGCGCCAGCAGCCGGCGGCGCGGTCGGGCGCGGGTTGGTGGCAACCTTGAGCATCAGCTCCTCGGACTCCTCGCCCAGAGTCAAGCGCACCCGGTCGGGCCTCACTTCGGCCACGAGCAGACCGTTGATCTTCTCGCCGGCCTGCACCCGCCGCGCCTTGTTGCCGGCTACCTCGCGCAGGAATGCCGTGCTCTTGCCATCGACCAGCATGGTGCCGGTCAGCGCGAACTGGCCGCGCTGCAGCCGTTCGGCGCCAACCTGCGACACCGCCGGGGCCGGGCGGCGGGTCGGATTGAAAAGCGTGCGCTGTGCCGTCTCGGTGCGCGCGGCCACACCGCCCGCGATCGTGAATTCGGGCAGGAGCGATGCCACGACCGGCTTCGGCGCGATCACCTCCGCGGTTTGCGGGTGCTTTTCCACCGCGCGTCCCCAGTCGGTCTCCCAGCCGATCACCGCCGCGAGTCCGGCGAGCGGAAGGAGCCACCAGACAGCCCCCCGAGCGTGAATGCCGAGTCTGTTCACGGTCTCACTTCCTTTCCGGCTCGGCGAGCGCGAAAGCGGCGACGTCGAGTTGAACGTTGATTTCCGGCTCCTGGCCGGGCGCGGGCTTGAAGCCGCGGAACGCGTTGAGCGGCCGCAGCGTCATGCTTTCGACGGACAAAAAGGGCGGCTGCGCCTCCAGGGCATACAGGATCTTCTGCAGGGCGGGCGTCGACGCGAAGAATTGTACGGTCACCGTAATCTGGCGGAAGCGCCCCTCGTCCTTGGGCCCCTGGTTCTGGCTGGTGGTGATGCGGCCGCCGTTGCCCTCGATAGCGGCACGGACCTGTTCCTGCAGCTCGGCGCCGGCGAGATTGGGCGCGGTGTTCTTCAGGAAGAAGCGGCGACCGTCCCTTCCGCGCATCGCGTCGAGCGCTTTGCGGTACTCGGGCGCCTGCGCCGCGACGCGCCGATACCGCTCGATCCGGTCGCTCATCTCCGCGATCGCGTCGTCATAGTGCTTGTGCAGCGACCACAGCGGCACCACCACGATCGACAGCGCGATCGCCGCGACGGCAACGAGCAGGCCCACCGCCAGGAGGCGTTGCCGGGCCGGGGGCAGCTTGACGATCGCCGCGATCATGGCGATCCCTTCGCCGCCGGGGTCGCAGCGGCCGGCGGCGCAGCGGCCGGCGGTGCAGCGGCCGGGGCTGGCGCATCGTCCGCTGCCCCGGCCGCGGGCGCGGCGGCAGCCTCGGGCGACCCGGGTCTGGCGGGCGACGGCGCCTTGACCGACGGCGCCGCGGGAACAGGCGCCGGCACCGCGGCGGCAGGCATTGCCTCGCCCTCACCCGCGGTGGCGAATTGCAGGGGCTCCGGCGGCGGCAGCGGCTTCAGTTGCGCACCCAGGTCGAAGATTTCCCCTGGGCCAGGTTGGATCTTCGTCGTCGGCGACCGCGGCGCCGCCTGCTCGAACAGCTTCGACTCCTCGAGCAGCGAGATGAGCCGCCCCGCATTCGCGCTTTCGCCGCGCACCAGGATCTCCCGGTGCGGCTCCTTGCCTTTCGCCGTGCTCTTGATCTCGAACTGCGTGAGCCAGGTGTCGTCGGGAAGGAGTTTGGTGACGTCCTCGAGCGACTGCAGCGCGCTGGGGAAGGCATATTTTTTCTGCAGGGCGAAGTTGTAGTCTCCGGTGAGCCGGTCAAGTTGCTCGCGCAGCGCGCTCGAGGCGTCGGCCTCCTTGCGCCCCTGGTTGGCGAGTTGCATGAGCTCGATGGCGTACCCGCGTTTCTGCCAGAGGGGGAGCGCGGTGGCGACCAACGCTGTTGCCACGATCAGCAGCATCGGTATCCAGAGCTCCCACTTGCCCCGTGACGAAGCTTCCGGTCGCTCCGCGGCCGGGAGGAGGTTCAGCGCGGTTCCCGCGAGCGGCGCGGCGCCCGTCGGCAACGCGGGAGTGACGGCGACAACGCTCGCGCCCCAGCTCTCGGCACGCCGCCGCACCTGACCCACGATGGTCTTGAGCGCCGCTGCCCAGTCCACGCGAATCTCCCTCTTGGCCGGATCGCGCCCGACGATGATGGCGTCGAAATTCACCTCGTCGCTCTTGAACGGCGTGTGCCGGTCGAGGTCGTACGTCAGTGCCTGCGCGAGATTGTCCTCGATTGCCGCCGGCAGGGTGATCGTCTTGCGCAGAACATGTCCGGCGGCCAGCGCGACGACGATCCGTACCGGGCCCGCCCCGCCCCCTTTCGCCGCCGGTGAAAGCCCTTCGATGGCGGCCCGTCCCGCGATCGTGACCGCGGCCTCGTCCGCGGACAGTGCGATCCGGGCCGCTTCCCTGTAGGCAAGATGGCTGTTGGCAAGGGCGGGAACCCAGAGCACGGCGGCGTCGGCGCCGAAGGCGAGCACCGGCCGCAGGCGCCGGCGCTGCACCATGTTGCGCACCGGGGCCGGTATCAACGGCGCGAGCTGGCCGATCCACCAGGACCCGAAGGCGGAGAAGCCGGCGCGCCGCGCCAAGCCGCGGATGCGTTGCCAGAGATCAGGGTTTGCCGCTTCCATTTTCCTGTGCTGGTATGCCGTTGGGGGACGGCGGCTCGGCTTTGGGGCCGGGCGGACCCTCCTGCCAAAGCAGTGTGGCAAACGGACGCCGCGGATCGTTCGTCGGCCGCAAGACGGCGTCGCGGGCAAAGGTTACACCATCGGGCAGCCGGGCCCTGACACTGATCCGCCATACAGCGGAGGCCCCGACGGCAAATCCCTGCGCGGCCGCGAACGGGGGAACGGGCAACCCGTTCGCGAGCGCTTCGGCGCGGGCGGCGATGAATGCGTCGACCAGCTCCGGCGTGGCGCCGGGGAGCGCCAGCAGCACCACGCGAGCGGCGGTCGCCGTGTTGATGCCGCGCTGCCGCGAATAGACGGTGACGCTGTCGGCCAGCCTTGCCATCAGCGGCCCGGTGACGCCGAGTACACGTCGCAGCTCGCCCACGCTCTCGAACGGCGCATTGGCTGGAACCTGCTTCGATCCGGCCGCGCGGTAATCCGCGGCCTCCGCGCCGTTCGGCCGGCGCAACTCGTCGACGTCCCGCCAGTCGAGGATTGCTTCGAGCACCTGTTGCGCGGTGTCAGGATCGAGTCCGCCGACGTTCTGCAGCAGCCCCTTCAGCAGCGGATCGGTCGCCGCATTGAGGTCGATGCGGGCGCTTTCGTCGAACGCCGCTGCGGTCACCGCGACGTCGCCTTCGTTCCAGACATGCGGTTGGCCATCTGCCTTCCAGGCATCCTGCAGATTGCGTGGCCGCGACAGCTCGAAGGCCATGCGCTCGACCGCCCCGTCGGCTACGGCGCGCGCCTGCGCGAACGACATCGTGTTGCGCGCGGCGAGCGCCTCGCCCCGCATGCTGTAGGCGAAACTGCTGGCGATCACCGTGAGCAGCACCGTGAGCCACAGCACCGCGATCAGAGCGATGCCGCGCTGGGAGCAGGAGGACCAGTGGCGCGCCGACGGTATCCGCTGCATGGAATGGCTCAAAAGCCCGGCCTCGCGCAACGGCCCGCTCCCGCGTCCCAGGCCGGGCAGCCCGCCTCCGCCGAGCGACGCGGTTCGACGACGAGTGTCGGCCAGGCCATACCCTTCGCGGGCTTCACGTCGATGCGCACCAGCAGCGGCAGTCGCTGCCGGTCGTCCCAACGGTCGCGCCACGTCGGCTCGTCGGCACCGGCGGCATTCGCGTCGCGCCCGAAGTATCCGATGGCGAGTTCCGCGATGTCCTCGGCCAGCACGGAGCGCTCGGCGTCCCGGAACTCGGGCTCCTGCGATGCCGTGAGATCGGGGATCGCGCGTTCCTGCACCAGCTGCGACTTCTCGCCGCTGCGCACGACGGCGAGCCGGAAATAGTAGACGCCGCCTTCCGCCACCCGCGCAGGCAGCGCGGCGGCGTAGCGCATCTCGTCGCGCGTACCCGCGAACAGCAGCGGCAGCTCGGCCGCTTTCCACAGTCGCTGGGGATATTGCGCGGCAATCTGGGCGCGCAGGTAAGTCTGCGCGGAGCGCATGTCGGACACCTGCAACACCTTGGCCTCGCCACCATCCCAGCTCCGCGCTGCGAGGGAAAGCGAACCGAACAATATGGACGCCATGCCCGCCATCAACACGAGAGCGATCAAAAGCTCGACCAGCGTGAAGCCGGCGGTCCGGAGGCGCGACGCGGTCATTGGCGTACCTTCGCGCTGCGCGCTCCGGTTTTCGCTTTTCGGACGGCCCCGCCTGCTCATCGCGCCTCCCGCGCGCCCACGCGCACCGTGGCGAGGGCAAAGGTGCGCGTGCCGCCGGCAGGTCCCGCAAAGGTCACTTCCGCAGTGACGCGGTAAAGGCGCGTTGGCATGGTCTCGGTCACGGCTGCGAGTTCGAGGGTGCCGCTCCCGGGTGCAGAGTACGGCTCCACCCGCGTCGCCCACTCGATGCGGCCGTCGTCGACGGCGCCGGATTGCGTCGCTTCGCGCAGCGGTTGCGCGGCCGCGGCGGTGGCAAGCGCGCTCTCCGCGACGAGCACCGCGCGGCTGTAGTCGTCGGCCGCCGAAGCGTTGTTGAGCGCGGCCGAGAATAGCCGGAACAGTGCGACAGCCACGAGCGAAAGGATCACGAACGCGACCAGGACCTCGAGCAGTGAAAAACCGCGCGGCGGCCCGCAGGGCGCTGTGCGCCCCGGCGGGGGGCAGCGAACGCGGTGAGCGTGGAGGCCGTTCATCTCAATCCAGGATGGCCACGCGGCCGCTGAGCCAGTCCACATCGACCTCGTACTTGCGCTCGCCGACCGCCAGCGTGACGCGCCCGCCGTTCGACCCGCCATCGGGGAAGAAGCGGATGGCGCCCACGCGCTCGGTGACGAGGTCGCTCTGCGCCGTGAACAGCTTGAGCTCGATCGCCTGCGGCAGCGCGTGCTCGCGCAGCTCGGGCTCGGCTTTGAACGTCCGGCGCTCGAGGTCGAGCACGACGCGCGTCTCCTGCCGCGTGGCGAGCGCCTCGCTTCGCGCGAGGCGCAATCCGGCCGCGACCTGGCGCGCCGCGCCCTTCAGTTCGGCGGTCGAAACTCCGCTGCCGAACATCGGCACGACCATGGCCGCCACGACCGCCATGATGGACAGCACGATCAGGAGCTCGAGCAGGGTCACGCCGCGCGACCGCGCAGGCCGCCGCCCGGAAAAGGCGGACGCGGCGAATCGCGCGGGCGCTCGCTCGATCATTGCTGCGAGCTCGCGATGTCCTTGTTCGGTCCCTCGCCGCCTTCCTTGCCGTCGGCGCCGAGCGAAATGATCTCGTAGGGCGCGCTCTGGGCCGGCG
>CAYGYQ010000037.1:0-20038 GCA_964354035.1 uncultured Bordetella sp. | reverse complement strand
AAAGCATCAGCAGCGACGTCGACAATGTGGCCACCCTGCTGCGCCTGTCAGGCCTGCTGCCACCGGGCCTCGACCTCGCGTCGCTGCTGAACGAGGCCAAGCTCCAGTTGCATGCGGAAGCCGACTATCTGCGCGAGGGCGCGTGCCTGCGGCGCTACGGTGCTCTTCTGGCCGAGGAGTCCGAGGTCGCGCTGCCGGAATTGCACGCCGCGCTGACCACGGAGAGCGTCCTGGCCATGTCCTACGTGGAGGGCGTGCCGATCGAGTCGCTGGCCGATGCGCCGCAGGCGGACCGCGATCGCATGGCGCGCCTGCTGTTCAACCTGCTGTTTCGGGAGCTGTTCGAGTTCCACCTCATTCAGACCGATCCGAACTTCGCCAACTATCGCTACGACACCAAGTCCCGGCGGCTGATCCTGCTCGACTTCGGCGCCACCCGCGCCTATCCGATCGCGATGGTCGACGCCTACCGCCGGCTCATGGCCGGCGCGATTGCCGACGACCACCCGGCGATGGGCGCCGCGGCGATCGACATCGGCTATTTTCGGGATGGCATTGACGCGCGCCAGGGGCGCGCCGTGCTCGACATCTTCTGGCTCGCCTGCGAACCGTTGCGCCACGTCGGCGACTACGACTTCGGCCGCACGGATCTGGCCGCGCGCCTGCGCGACGCGGGGCTTGCGCTCAGCATGCAAAAGGATGCGTGGCACACCCCGCCGGCGGATGCGATTTTCCTGCATCGCAAGCTCGCCGGGCTCTATCTGCTGGCAGCCAGGCTCGGGGCACGGGTGAACGTGCAGGCGTTGGTGCGGCCGCATCTGGGGTCCGGCGGGGCGAGCTCGCCGAAGCGCAGCCGCCGTCTTGCTCTTCCAGCGGACCGGCCCACCTTCGCGGCGGGTCGACCACGTCGGCACGTGGCCGCGTGATCAGGGGAACGACCCGATCACCATGCCCGACAAGTCGCTTACCCGGCCCGATCTCGCCACCACCCTGTTCGATAAGCTCACCGGCCGGAATTGCGCCAACTGCGCAAAGGTCATTCGACCTGCAGCCAGATCTCGTTGCGGCGCATGAACCAGGGAACGAAAGGGGCGTCGTACCGCGAGTAGATCGGCTCGCCCCGGGTTCGAATACCCGCCGCCTCGACGCCTTGCCTCAGCCTGGCAAGGTGTTCCGAGTAGTTCCCTTCGGACCAAGCGCCCGAGTACCGGATGACGGCAAACCGGCCACCCTGGACTTCTTTCAGTCTTACCTGAGGATCCAGCGGTTCCGGCAGCGTATCCAGCGTAAATTCAGCGGGCATCTTGAACTGGATCACGTAGCCTGTCTCAGTGGCCGCCTGTGTCACCGGAGCGGTCATCGCGATCGTCCTGGGTTCCGGGGTCTGCGTGACCGGCGCCGTCATTGCCATCCTGCGTTCCCCCTTGTTCTTGCCAAAGATGTACGCGGCCAGAATCCGGAAACCCTGATTGCCCGCCGCATCGGCCGGACCCGGGACGACTACCTCGGCGACGAGGTAGGGAGCATAGTTGCGGACCTCGATAGCTTCGTACTGCTGAATGACGGTGTATTGGGGTTCCTCGATTGCATTCGCGACCGAACCGATCGACCCAAGTCCCAATGCGGCGGCAACCGTCATGAGCAGTCTCTTCATGGAGAAACGGGCTGACGTCCACCCGGAGATGAAATGAATCGGTGGCTGATGTACCGGCAGTTTCCAGGGCATCACCGCGCTCTGCTTTCCGACCGAAGCGAGGCGCGCCAGCATCCCGGTCAATGCTCGAGCAGGCTGCGCAGCATCCAGGCCGTCTTCTCGTGCACTTCCAGGCGCTGCGTCAGCAGGTCCGTCGTCGGCTGGTCATTGGCAGCGTCGACGACCGGGAGCAACTCGCGCGCGGTGCGCGCCGTGGCCTCCTGGGCGGCGACGAGATGACGGATCATATCCGTTGCCTTGGGCACGCCCTCGACCTCCTTGATCGAGGCCAACCGCACGAATTCCTTGTAGGTTCCCGGAGTCGGATGGCCGAGCGCACGGATGCGCTCGGCGATCACGTCGAGCGCAGTCCATTGTTCGGTGTACTGGCCCATGAACATCTGGTGCAGGCTGTTGAAGTGCGGCCCCGTGACGTTCCAGTGGAAGTTGTGCGTCATCAGGTAGAGCGTGTAGCTGTCGGCGAGTACCGCGGAAAGGCCCTTGGCGATCTTCGCGCGCTCGGCAACGCTGATGCCGATGTCGATAGCAGGGGCGTTGGTCTTCTTGGTCTTCATGGTTGAGTCTCCTTGGAAGTCAGTCTTGCCATCGCATCCCACAATGCCTGCCGCTCCTGCGGCGACGGATCGGTACCGGGGAAGACGTGGGTGGTGTGCGGCTTGCGGTCGAGCCAGAACAGGCCGGTGACCTTGGCGGCTTCCGGCGCGGCCGCAAGCCAGGTGATTGTATCCGCGCCCTCACCCGCCGTGCGCAGGAAGCGCCGGGTGATCGCGTGAAATGCCGGGAGCGAACCGGCCACACCCGGCGTGTCCGCCCAGCCCGGATGCATCGCGTGGACCACCACGCCGGCGTCCTTCAGCTGCTCTGCCCAGATCTCGGTCAGCGTGACCAGCGCGCGCTTGGTGCGGGCGTAGGCGCGGCTGCCGTCGTAGGTTGTTTTCTCATACTGGAGGTCATCGAGCGCGAGGCCGGTGGCATACATGCCGCCGGAAGACACGTTGATGATTCTGGACGGCGCCGATGCGCGCAGGCGCGGCAGCAGCATCTGGGTCAGCAGGCAGGGGGCGAGCAGGTTGGTGGCGAGCGCGGTCTCGTTGCCCTCGGCCGTCGTCGTGCGCTGATTGGGGAGAACGCCGGCATTGTTCACGAGCACATGGATCCGGGGCTCGGTTTCGAGCAGCTTTCGCGCGAGCTTTCTGACGTCGGCGAGCAGGCTCAAATCGGCCAGCGCGACCGCGACATTGTCGTTGCCCGTCGCGGCGACGATCTCGCGCCGGGTGGCTTCCGCCTTGTCCGGATTGCGCCCCACCAGGATCACGCGCGCGCCGAGCTCGGCCAGCTGCGACGCCGCCGCTTGTCCCAGGCCCGACGTGGCGCCGGTGACCACCATCGTGCGGCCGCGCAGCGACACCGCCAGCGGCTTCCAGCACCGCTTGTGCCAGTGATAGCCGACGTTGGTGAAGCCCAGCAGGCCGGGCACGATCAGGTGATCCTGCAGATCGGTGAGCCGACTGCGTTCCGGCGCGGCCGGCTCTCCGCTCAGCGCTGCATGAAGGCCCGCTACGGCTCGCTTGCCGACGCCGTCGAGGGCTCCCTTCAGCAGCGGCTCGACAATGCCGAACGCCCCGAGCAGCGAAATGTCCGCCGTGTAGGTGATGCGGGTGCCGCGCGGCGTCGCCACGAACCCGATGTCGTCGAGGGCGTGGACGGAATCGCTCTTTCCCTCCAGCAGCACCCGACGCGGTCGATCGAATTCGCGGATGGCGTACGCCATCGGAATCGAGCGCGGCCCGAACCGCACCCGCATCTCGAACACCGTGCCGACGCCGATGGGGCCCGCACTGGCCTTGCGCGACTCGGCGACCCCCGGGTCCCATTGCGCCGCGTTGCCGAAGTTGCTGACGTAGGCGAAGACCTCGTCGATCGGCCGCGCGACTTCGATGGTCTCCCGGAGACGGATCATGGTCGGATTGCGGCCGGCTACCGTGTCGCGGGCGGCAGGAGGTCAGCCCGGCCCACGATCGATGCCGTGGCCATCAGTTCGCCGAGCAATGCCATCGAGGCCGTGCCGGAAACGCCGTACGGATCGAGGGTCGCACTCTCCGAATACTTGAGTAGCACCGATGCGTTCACGCGTTCGAGGTTCACCAGGCCCATCGACCAGTGGGCGAATCGTCGTTCGCTGATCTCCTCGTAGGAAAGGATCACCACGTCCTTGTGCCGGGCATCCGCAGCGATCTGGTTGTACAGCGCATTGACCTGCATCCGACCGCCCTCCAGCAACTGCAGAAAGAGGCGCCCGCTCGAGCAGAGAACCCCCGTGATCCCGCTTGCGGGATTATGGGCCTTGGATTGCGAAAGGATGGTCATCAGTTCTTCCTGCGAGACATCGTCGACCGCCTTGCTTGCATACAATAAGCGCACCAGCATGGAATTCTCCCTCGTTGAGATATGGTTCAGCCGTTCTTCTTGCTCAGCAGCGAGAGAAACTCGCGCCGCAGATCGGGATCCTTCAGGAACGAGCCGCGCATCACGCTGTTGGTCATGCGGGCATCGGCGTCCTTGACGCCGCGCCAGTGCATGCAGAAGTGGTCGGCCTCGATCACGATCGCCAACCCGTCCGGCTTCACCTTGTCCTGGAGGATGTTGGCCAATTGTATGACGGCCTCTTCCTGGATCTGCGGGCGGCTCATCACCCAGTCGCAGATGCGCGCGTACTTGGACAGGCCGATCAGATTGGAATGCTCGTTGGGCATGATGCCGATCCACACCTTGCCGAGAATCGGGCAGAAATGGTGCGAGCAGGCGCTGCGCGCGGTGATCGGGCCGACGATCAGCAGCTCGTTCAACTGCTCGATGTTCGGGAATTCGGTCACCGCCGGCATCGCGTGATAACGCCCCTTGAAAACCTCGGTCAGGAACATCTTGGCGACGCGGCGCGCGGTTTCCTGCGTGTTGTGATCCCCTTCGGTGTCGATGACCAGGCTCTTGAGCACCTCGGCCATCTTCGCTTCGACCTCGTGCCGGAGCGCGTCGACTTCGCCCTCCATCACGTAGGCGGAGATGTTGTCGTTCGCGTGATAGCGCTGCCTGGCGCTGATCAGGCGGGAACGAATGCGCGCCGACACCGGCAGGCCGCCGCCATCGTCGGCGTCATGAAGCGGGGGGGTGGGACGTGTGGTCATGGGGCTCCTTGATGATTCCTACGCAACGCGGGTGGTGAAAGAGGCAAGCGCCGGGCAACGGATCGCCCGTCAGCTCGCGAATCGCTCGGCGATCTTCGTCGAGCGGTAAGAGAAGATCCGGTCGACTTGTGCTTCGACTTTCCAGCCGGCGACCACCGACCCCAGCCATCCCAGCGGCAGCCGGTAGCGTACGACATCGCGCATCAGTGTTCCGTTCGCCAGCGGGATGAACTCGTGCGCGTGCCGCCAGTACGAGTACGGTCCCTTGACCTGGGTGTCGACGAAACGCCGGGCAGGTTCCCAATTCTCGATCCGGCTTTGCCAGCCCATCGGAATGCCGTTGAGCTTCAGTCGATAGTCGATCAGCGTGCCTTCGCCGATCTCGCGGGTCGATTTCCCCAGGACTTCGAAATTCAGGAATCCGGGCGTGAGTTCCTCCAGATTTGCTTCGTCACAGAAAAAAGGCCAGATCTCTTCCGGCGCATGCGGCACCCACTGCTCCGACACCTTTTCCCGGGTCGATCCCTGCAGCGGGGTCAGCAGATCGTCGAACGCCCGGTCGATGGACTCGAACCGGAAGCGGTAGCCCGAGGCAAGCGCCCGGCGCGGTTCTATCCTCGCGCTTTCGAGGACGATTCCGCCCATTTCACCGAGGAGTGCCTTGATCGCAACGGCCGGTGCCGGAACATTCTCGCGGACCTGCAGCGCCCGGCACAGGGAACTCGTGAATTCACGGTTGGTCACCGGCTGCGGTGCGACCCCTTCCAGGACGCCTGCCGCCTGTGCATCCAGCGCGTGCAGGAACAGCCCGACGATGTCGTCGATGTGGATCCAGCTCATCCACTGACTGCCGCTGCCGAGCCTCCCGGCGGCGGACTCCCTGAACATCGGCAACATTTTCGCCAGCGCGCCGCCTTGCCTGGCGAGGACGATCCCGGTCCTTACGATGGCCGTGCGCACATCCGGTCGGCCGTCGGTCAGCGGACCAAGCTCCGCTTCCCACGCTTCGACCACATCGGCGAGAAAGCCCGTGCCCTTCGCGCTGGCCGCGGTGAGCGTTGCATCGCCGGAGTCGCCGTAGAATCCGATGGCGGATCCATGCACGAACGATTTGATGTCCGGGCCGTGGCTCAGCGCCGCCTGCACGAGCCGTCGCGTGCCGAGCACCCGTGATTCGAGAATCAGCCGCTTCTGTTCGTTCGTCCAGCGCTTCTCGGCCACGGGCTCGCCCGCCAGATGGACGATCGCGTCGACTCCGCGCAATGCCTCCGCCGGCACCGCGCGCTGGTGGTCCCATTCGAAACACGTCGCCGGAAACGGCAATCGACGCCTGGCACCTTGCGCGTCGCGAACCAGGCAGACCAGCGTGTCGCCGCGTGCCGCCAGCGACTTGCCCAATTCCCGGCCGATCAGGCCGGTTGCCCCCGTCATCAGGATACGCACGTCACTCTCAGTCTGATCGTTGGGCACGTCACGTCGTCATGCCGGACCCCTGCCCTGTCGTGCCTTGTTGCGCTGTGGCGGTTGAAGCGATCGGCCCCGCCGGCATTGATCGTCATGGGCGCTGCGCCGGCGTGGACGGCGCTCCGGTGTGAGCGGGCCGCCACCATGGCCGGACACGCAGAAACAGCCAGTAGCCGGCATCGAGCACGGCAAGAACGGGGCGAAACGAGGCGAGCGTCGCGAGCCACGCGAAGGCCGGAAGCCGACGCCAGATCGCGACGAACGCCGCGGCGCCGGAGGCGAGTGAGCCGTCCGCCTCGCGGATGTGGAAGCGGCGCAGCACCGTGGCCCGGTCGACTCCTGGCCCAAGCGCCTCTTCCTCGCATTTCGAGGCGTCGACCCAGGCGATCGCCTCGGCTCCGCTTTGCCGCTGGTAATGCGCGATTTCCGCGCGGCAGACCGGGCAGTCGCCGTCGAAGTAGACCGTGCAGATGGGCATCGCTTTTCCCTCCGGAAGCCAAATGGCAGAAGTATTTTGTCCAGGACAATATAGGTTGTCGACTGTCATTGTCAAGTATTTTTGTCAAATGAACTTGCTTTGACCTGTTATACATGGTTCAATGCGCCGCGAAACTTGCGGCGGTTCGAGCTTGAATCAAAGTCTCTGGAAAAGTCAGCCATGACAATCGACGAACCGACGGGGGTCCGCTTCGCCCCCACCTATCGCAGCGGTACTGCTGCGCGTCTGGCCGGGATTCCGGTCGAAACCCTGCGGGTGTGGGAGCGGCGGTACGGCATCGTCGGGCCGGGGCTCAGTCCGCGCGGGCATCGGCTGTACGCGACCGAAGACGTGAGCCGCCTGGCGCTGATCAAGCAGCTGGTGGATCTGGGAAGCCCAATCGGCTCGATCGCGACCCTGCCGCTCGCGTCCTTGCGCGAGATGCGAGACGCAGCGGACGCGGCGTCGCGCGGCCTGCGCGTCGCCCCGGAAAGGTCGCCGCAAGCCGTTCGGGTCGCGCTCGTAGGGCAAACGCTGGCGGAGCGAACTGCACGCGATGGCGCCGGGACCCCGAACCTGGATGTGGTCGCGACCTGCGCAGAGGCTTCCGGCGCTCTGGAGACGCTGCACGGGATCGCGGCCGACGTGCTCGCGGTCGAGCTGCCGACGCTCCAGGCCGACTCGGTCGCCGTCGTCGACGGGCTGGTCCAGGCAGTCGGCGCGCGGAGCGCCGTGGTCGCGTATCGCTTCGGTCCGGCCGCGGTCGTGAGTGCATTGCGCGCCCGCGGCCACGCAGTGTTGCGTTCCCCGCTCGACCTGGCCGAGCTGGAACGACTTTGCCGTGACGCACTCCATCTCGAGCCGACGCAAGCACGACCGGCAGCGCCGCCAACCCCGCTGGAGACCGTCCCGGGCCGACGTTTCGACGACCGGTCGCTGGCCCAGATCGCCCAGGCCTCGACCACCTTGTACTGCGAGTGCCCGCGCCACATCGTCGAGCTGCTGCTCGGCCTCGGCACCTTCGAGCGCTACAGCGCGGAGTGCGAGAACCGCAGCCCGGCGGACGCGGCGCTGCATCGATACCTGCAGCGGGTCGCCGGTTCCGCGCGCGCGCTGTTCGAGGACGCTCTGGTGCTGGTCGCGAGATCCGAGGGGCTGGCGCTCCCGGGTGGCGGCGGCGCGAAAGCACTGGACCCGCCGTGAGCATCGCCGGACGGTTCATTTGCCGGGTGCTCATTCGCGTCCGAGGGAGCGGCCGGATGTTCAGGAAATCGGACTCCTTCATTCCGTTTGGCAGGGGCAGAGACGAGCACAGCCCGTGCAGCGCTGCCGCCACCTCGTATTCGTGCTGGGCGACCCGCTGGACGAGCACTCGACGGCTCTTGCCGACGTCGATCCGGCGACCGACATCGTATTGATGGCGGAAGTGCCGGAGGAATCGCGCCACGTCTGGTCCGCCAAGGCGCGAACCGCATTCTTCTTTGCGGCCATGCGCCACTTCGCGGTGGCTCTGGAAAAGCGACAGCTCAAGCTCGACTATCGCAGGATCGGCACCCATCCGTTCGAATCATTGGCGGCTGGGCTGACGGATGCAGTAAGGAAATACCGTCCGCAGGCCATCGTGGTCGTGGAGCCTGGCGACTGGCGCGTCGAACAGGCACTGCTTGCCTTTGGCAGGGCAGCCAACGTCGAGCTGCAGATCCGTGAGGACACGCACTTCCTGTGTTCGCGCCGCGCGTTCGCCGACTGGGCGAGCGGCTACAAGCAGCTTCGTCTCGAGTTCTTCTACCGCATGATGCGGCGGCGGCACGACGTCATGATGGAGGGCAATGCCCCGCTGCAGGGCCGCTGGAACTTCGATGCCGAGAATCGCGGCGCGTTTTCGAAAGCGGGCAATACATCAAGCGCATGTCGAATTATTGCGGCGGATGCCGCTACCGGCCCGGAGCCAGGATCGGCAACGACGCCTGCCCCTTCACCACGCTTTACTGGCACTTTCTCGACCGGCACGAGGAGATGCTGGCGGGAAATCCGCGCACGTCGTTGATGGCAAGGAACATCGCCAGGATTCCGGCCGCGGACCGCGCCGCGCTCCGGACCCAGGCCACAATGACGTTGAATGGTCTGCATGCGCTTTGATGTGGCCAGAGCCCGCTGCACCGGCTGCGCAAACGGGAAGAAAACCGGAATTTTGCAATGCCCTTCATCAGGAAGACGAAGTCGGGTGAACGACTGGTAATTGTCGGGATTATGATTTTCGATCGATTTGGCCCCGGAATTCGGCGCGGGTTTGCCGGACGGGCTTGAAATGGCATCCGGGCAGTGCTAGAAGAGGGACGCGTCCCGCCGTATTGGCCGGTACTCCCTTCAAAGGCGAGACTGGGGCTGATCCGGGGTGAGGCCGTTCGGCGATGGATGCGACAAGCGGCTCCCGGCACGAGGTCGCGACAGGCGCATACAAGGGGAGGAACGCATGCACCACGGGAGGAGTGGGAACCGCGCGCAGCGGTGCGGTCTGCCGATACGCTGGGCCGTCGCTGGTGCGTCATGCCTGGCCGCTCCCATGGCGCTCGCCGCGGCGGGGGGCGAGCATCCTGCCGTCCTCGGTATTCCGGTTGATTTCATCCTGTTTGCGCTGACGCTGCTCGGCGTGGCGCTGTTCCACCATTACACGCTGCGGGTGGCGCTGATCGGGCTGGCGACGATCACGATCTACAAGCTCGCGTTCACCGGGTTCAAGACGGGCGACGGCATCCCGGGCCTCGTCGAGCACTTGCAGCACGAATGGGTCATCCTCATCAACCTGCTGTGCCTGCTGCTCGGTTTCGCGCTGCTGTCGAAGCACTTCGAGGACAGCAAAGTGCCGGCGGTGCTGCCGAAATACCTTCCGCGCGAGTGGAAGGGCGCCTTCGTGCTGCTCGTCATGGTGTTCGTGCTGTCCTCCTTCCTCGACAACATCGCCGCGGCGCTGATCGGCGGGGCGATGGCGCACACGGTGTTCCGCGGCAAGGTTCACATCGGCTACCTCGCGGCCATCGTCGCCGCTTCCAACGCCGGAGGTTCGGGCAGCGTGGTGGGCGACACCACCACCACCATGATGTGGATCGCCGGCGTGAGCCCCCTTTCGGTGCTGCACGCCTATGTTGCCGCCGTGATCGCGCTGGTAGTCTGCGGGATTCCCGCCGCCATGCAGCAGCACAGGCACTCCCCGCTGATGCGCTACGAGCCGGGCCGCGCAGAGGTGGACTGGGTCCGGGTGGGCATCGTCGCGTTCATTCTGGTCACGGCGATTGCCGTCAATGTCTATGTGAACGTCCTGCACAACGACATCGCCGACCGTTTTCCCTTCATCGGCGTTGCCGTGGTGCTGGCGATCCTGGTCTCGACGCCGTTGCGCAAGCCGCAATGGAGCCTGTTGCCCGAGGCGACCAAGGGCACGGTCTTCCTGCTCGCGCTGGTCACCTGTGCCTCGATGATGCCGGTGGAAAAACTGCCGGCCGCGTCCTGGCAGTCGGCGATGGGGCTGGGCTTCATCTCGGCGGTGTTCGACAACATTCCGCTCACCGCCCTTGCCCTGAAGCAGGGCGGTTACGACTGGGGCATGCTTGCCTACACCGTAGGTTTTGGCGGCTCGATGATCTGGTTCGGCTCCTCCGCCGGCGTCGCGCTGTCCAACATGTACCCTGAGGCGAAGAACGTGGGCCGCTGGATCTACCACGGCTGGCACGTCACGCTGGCTTACGTGATCGGCTTCTGCGTGCTGCTGGCGGTGATGGGCTGGCAGCCGACGCCCAAGCGCGGCGACCGACCGCTTGCTCCGCCGGCGGCGCAGCAGCCAGTCACGCCGCTGCCGCGCTGACAACCCAACCGCAACAGCAGACAAAAGGAAATCCGATGGACCCGATGCAATGGCTGACGCTGATCGTGTTCGCACTCACGATCCTGGCCGTCATCACGAACGTCATCGACAGCACCCTCGCCGCGCTGCTCGGCGTGGCGGTCATGTGCTGGCTGGGCATCATGACCGAGGCCGAGGCGTTCAAGTACGTGGACTGGAACGTGATGGCGATCCTGGTCGGCATCTGGATCATCGCCGGCTACTTCGGCAAGACCGGCGTGCCGAGCTGGCTTTCCATCCAGGCGCTCAAGCTGTCGGGCGGCCGGCCGGGCCTGCTGGTCATCATCCTCACCTTCCTGGCCGGGTTCATCTCGATGTTCGTGGACAACGTGGTGACCATCCTGATGATGGCGCCAGTGGCGCTGCCGCTCGCGCGGGCGCTCAAGCTGCCGGTGGTGCCGGTGATCCTGATGATCGGCTTCGGCGCGAATTTCATGGGCACGGCCCTCATCATCGGCGACCTGCCGCCGCAGATGCTGCACAGCGTCGCCGGCGCCGAATTCTTCGACTTCATCTGGCACAAGGGCCGGCCGTCGTCGTTCCCGATCCTGATGGTGACTTTCCTGATTACCCTCGGCGCAATGTGGGCCTACGGCTTTCGCGGGCGCCCGCGCGTGACTGACCTGGGCAATCTTGGAGTCGAAGCCAAGATACCGAACCCGCTGTTCGCCACGGTCGTCGTGGTCTGGTTCCTCGGCACCGTGGTCGCCATGTCGATGCGCGAGCATATCGGCGTGCAGCTCGGTTTCATCGCCATGACCGGCGCGGTGTCCCTGGTCCTGGTTCTGACGTTGCTCGGCGATCGGGTCAGGGCGTCGAGCTTCGAGGAGTGCATACAGGAGCTCGATTGGCGCGCGATCTTTTTCTACATCGCGCTCTTTGCGCTGGTGGGCGGGCTCGAGAGGAGCCACATCCTCGACAAGCTCGCCATGGCCCTCAAGCCGATCTTTCTGGAAGACTACGCGCTCGGAGCGTCGCTGCTCTACTGGGTCACAATACCCATCGTCGGCCTCGTCGAACACGATGCCTACATCCTGACCTTCCTGTACACGATCAAGGATCTGGGGCAGAGCGGGGTCGAGCCGTGGCCGCTGTACTGGATGCTGTTGTGGTCCGGCACGCTCGGCAGCAACCTCACCGTCGCCGGCGCGCCGGCCCTCTTTGTGGCACTCAACCTCGGGCAGAAGGAGGAAGGACGCAAGGTTTCGCTGCGCGAGTTCCTGGCGTGGAGCGTGCCGTTCACCCTGGTTGCCTCCTTCGTCTGCTATGTCCTGGGCATGCTGATCTGGGTGCTGCCGCACGCCAAGTAGAAAGGACGCCAAATGTACAAGCACATACTGATTCCCACCGACGGCTCCGAACTGAGCCACAAGACGGTCGTCGCCGGCGTGAAGCTGGCGCAGGCGCTCGGCGCCCGGGTCACGGGGTTTTTTGCCGCTCCCGCCGCAACGCCGCTCGTGTACCGCGACTTGCTGCCGGTGGGCTACGGGACGCCGGAGGAAAACGCCGTCCTGATCGAGCGCGCGGCCTCGCGCTACCTGGCGGTGATCGAGCGCGCGGCCAAGACCGCCGGGGTTCCCTGCGAAACCGTGAGCGTCACCGACGACTTTCCGGCCGACGCGATCCTGTCGCTGGCGAAACGGCGCAAGTGCGACCTGATCTTCATGGCGTCGCATGGCCGGCGCGGCTTGAGCGGCTTGCTGCTGGGCAGCGAAACGCAGAAGGTGCTGACCCACGCCAGGATTCCGGTGCTGGTTCACCGATAGCCTGAAGGCGCCGCGAGCCCACGAAGTGCGGCGTTTCCGGCGCGATCGACGCAGCGAAGCGGCTCCGGTTGGTCGGATACGCGGCCACGTGGCAGTTCTGCTCTCTATCTCCTGTCAATATGCCGGGCGCGTCCGGCAATCGAGCGCTCCTCGCTGGTTGCTCTCAGGAATGCCTTGGTCGCTTCGATTGCAGCCACCACAAACGCACTGACGGCCAGCGCCATGGCCAGGTCAGACCAGGTGGGCATCCTGATTCCAAACGTCTCCCGCACGGCGGCGAACTGGATGAGCACGCCGAACAGCGCGAGCTCCCAGCCGATCGCCAGCAGGAGCCACTTGTGGGGGCGTGCCTGAAGGAGGCTGTAGCGCAGCGAGACGAAGCTCACGGAAATGAGCAGCTCGACCAGGACGAAGAGCAGGAAGATCCTGGTCCGGGCGACCTCGATGTCGGCATAATTGTCGAAGTAGATCCACAGGAAGATCGGGCACTCGATCAGAACGCCAAGCAGCACCAGATAGCGCACTTCGCGGGAGAAAATGCTCTCTTTCGGGTCGCGCGGGGGCCGCTTCATGATGTCGCGGTCGGGCGGGGAAAGGCCCAGGGCGAGGGCAGGCAAGCCGTCGGTGGCCAGGTTGATGTAGAGAATCGCGGCCGGCAGCAGCGGCAACAGCTCGGGCCCGACGACGATCACGACGCCACCCAGCACGACCACTTCCGTGATGTTGGCGCGCAGCAGATAGGTCAGATACTTCTTGATATTGTCGTAGATCCAGCGCCCGCGCTCGATCGCCTGCACGATGGTCGCGAAATTGTCATCCGCGAGCACCATGTCGGCGGCTTCCTTCGCCACATCGGTTCCGCTGATGCCCATGGCAATGCCGATGTCGGCGTGCTTGAGCGCGGGCGCGTCGTTCACGCCATCGCCCGTCATCGCCACGACTTCGCCGCGACTCTTCCATGCCCGCACGATCTTGAGCTTGTCCATGGGGGACACGCGCGCATAGACGGTCACCCGGTCGACGATCTTCTCGAACTCGGCATCGCTCATGCGGGCGAGGTCGTCACCGGTGAGCGCCATGTCGCCGTCGCGGTAGATGCCGACTTCCGCCGCCACCGCTACCGCCGTGAGACTGTGGTCACCCGTGATCATGATCGGGCGGATCTGCACTTCGCGACAGATTCGTACGGCTTCCTTCGCCTCGTCCCGCGGCGGATCCATCATGCCGACCAGCCCGAGGAAGGTCAGGTCGCGCTCCAGCGTCCCCTCCTCATGGGATACATCCGCGCCGACTTCCTTGTACGCGATGGCCAGCACCCGCAGCGCGTCCTTCGCCATCGTCTCGTTGGCGGCAAGAATCTGCGCCCGTGTCGCGTCGGTGAGCGGTTGTTGCTGGTCGCGGCCCTGCGCCGACGCACATCGCTCCAGCAGCACCTCGGGGGCCCCTTTGACGAAGGCGAGATGGCGGCCGTCAGGCATGCGATGAACGGTGGTCATCCGCTTGCGCTCCGAGCTGAACGGGAGTTCCGCGATCCTGGGCGCATCCAACCGGGTCTCGCGCTGCTGCAGGCCCGCCTTTGCCGCCAGGACGACCAGCGCACCTTCGGTCGAGTCACCTCGGACAAGCCAGCGCCCGGCGTCATCGCTCAGCAGGGCGTCGTTGCACAGCAGCCCGCCCGTCAACATGAGCCGGACCGCGTTGTCGTCCGGCGCCGGCGGGGGATCGAAGGTGCCTGTGGGAGCGTATCCAGCCCCGCTGACCTCGATCGAGCGGCCACCCACGAACAGACGGCGTGCTGTCATCTCGCCCTTGGTCAGCGTGCCGGTCTTGTCGGAGCAGATCACCGTCGTGCACCCGAGCGTCTCCACGGCCGGCATGCGCCGCACCAGCGCGTTGCGCTTCGCCATCTCGTGCATCCCGACCGCAAGCGCGCCGGTGACGATCGCCGCCAGCGCTTCCGGGACCGCGGCCACCGCGAGCGCGATGGCAAACATGGTTACGGTCAGTATCAGCTCGACATTCAACTGATCTGCTGTCCACGCCCGAAGGACGCTGACCAGGATCGCGACGCCGCAAACGGCGAGCGCGATCAGTCCCAGCCAGCGACCGACCTCCTCGGTCCGCTTTTCGAGCGGTGACGCTTCCGTGCTTACGGCGGAGACCTGTTCGGCGATCCGGCCGAATTCCGTATTGGCCCCCGTGCTGGTGACAATCGCCTTTCCCCGACCATAGGTCACCGTGGTCCCGGTGAATACGACATTGCGGCGGTCGCCGACGGCCGCGTCGGGCGGCATCACCATCAAGGACTTCGCGACGGGGAATGACTCCCCCGTGAGTGGCGCTTCGTCGCACTGCAAAGAGTGAATCTCCACCAGGCGCGCATCGGCCGGCATGCGGTCGCCGGCCTCCAGCAGCATGATGTCGCCGGGAACGACCTCGCGTGACGGGATGCGTGTCTCCGCACCGTCGCGCAGAACCCGGATCGTGGGCGCCAGCATCTTCTTTAGCGCCTTGAGGGCATGGTCGGCGCGGTATTCCTGCACGAAGCTGAGCACGGCGCAGAACAGCACGATCACGGCGATGATGGCTGCGTCGACGATCTCTCCCAGCATCGCGGAAAGCACCGTTGCGACGAGCAGGATGATGATGAGTGTGCTCTTGAACTGTGCCAGAAACAGCACGACCGGCGAGGCCCGCTCCTCCTTCGTCAATTCATTCGCGCCGAACTTCAGGAGGCGATTCCGTGCCTCCTGCGCAGTCAGGCCTCGAGCCAGGTCGGTCTGGAAGCTTACGAGAAGCTCTGCAACCGGCTTACCGTGGGTTTGCCTGTCGTGCATGCCCGCCTCCTCAGGATTTCCGGGTTCCCGTACCGCTGCACGCCGTCCGGGCGACAGCCAGGTTCGATGGGCTAATTATGGGTGGACACCGTGGATTGGCCAAGAACGCAGAATCCGATCAAACTAGTGGCGAATTCATTCGTCATCCAGCGGAGGTCAAGATGAGTCACGCGTCAATGTTGAAAGCCAGACGGCAGCACCAGAAAACCAAGAAGACTCTCGAGGTCGCAGCCAAGCAGGCCAAAAGGCTGGCGAAGCAGGCATTAGCGGGGCCAATCGTGAAGAAGGAAAAGGTGAAAAAGGAAAAAGTGAAGAAAGAAAAGATCAAGACGGAAAAGGTGAAAAAGGTCAAGCTGACCAAGGAGGAGCTTGGCCGGCAAGACGCGAAGAAGAGCAGTGCGGCCGCCGGGAAAAAAGGCGCCTCCTAGCCTTGCTCGACCCGCCACCGGGGCGGCGGCGGTTGCAATCGGTCGTCGCCTCGGGGCGCGCGTACTCCTCGACATCCCAGCCGTCGGTTTTGGGCGGCATTTCCATCTGCTGCGGTACCGAGGTCGCCCTTGCCGACCCGGCAGGGACGCCACCCGTTACGCTCCGATGACGCGCAGCCCGCTTGCCTTCGCGGCGACAGCCAATGCCACGTCGTGAGTCGCCATCGACAAGTCCTTTCCGGCCTGTTCCTTTCACAACAGGCGTAACTCGGCCCCACTCCTTCAAGACGTTGCGCTGGCCAAGGACAACGTGATATTTGCACTCCCACTTGCTGTGGCTTAGGCTCTCATACTCGTCCATCGCGAAACTCCCTTCGTGTGTCCCTTCGGGTGCTTGGCGGCTCACGCTTGGAAGTTTTGTTGATGGACTCCTTTGAATGTCGAACTTTTGATGCCTCCCCAGCAAAGCCGGGGGGTCTCCCTTGGTAGCCAGCGGATGATGCTCAATAGTCCACATCGCCGGTTTGTGCTTCTGTTCGCTGCGACAACGCTTGCGGCCGGATGCGCAACGCGGCCCGTCAATCCGCCGACAGCCCACTACGACGCCGACAAGACCTATCGGATCGAGCGGCGGTCCGAGAATGCCGAGGACAACGCGACGCTGGTCATCCTCGCCTTCTCCGGCGGAGGTACGCGCGCAGCCGCGTTTTCCTACGGCGTGCTGGAGACGCTGCGCGACATGCAGCTGACCACGAGGAGCGGTCGCGAGGTTCGCGTGCTCGACACGGTCGACGTGATCACCGGTATTTCCGGCGGGAGCTTCACGGCGCTGGCGTTCGGCCTCCATGGCGAGAAACTCTTCGACATTTACGAAGCGAGCTTCCTCAAGCGCAACGTGCAGGGTGAGCTCGTGACGCGGGCATTGAATCCCTTCAACTGGCCCTCGCTTGCGTCGAATGGCTGGGGTCGGTCGGAGCTCGCCGCCAACATGTACGACGAGCTCCTGTTCAACGGCGCGACGTTCAAGGACCTCAAACGCGACGGGCCTCGAATTCTCGTGAGCGCAACGGACCTCGCCGACGGGACGCGCCTCATCTTCAATCCCGACAATTTCGACGTGCTGTGCACGGACTTGTCGAGTCTACGCCTTGCGCGGGCTGCGGCGGCGTCCTCGGCCGTCCCGGTGGTCCTGTCATCCATTACGATCGACAACTACGGCGGGACCTGCGGTTATCGGCCGCCGCCGTGGGCAAAGTTGTTCCTCGACCACCCGGACCCGCCGCGGCCGGCCGCACGCACCGTCAAGCGACTGCAGGAACTCGAGGCCTTCGCCGACCGCGAGCATCGTCCGTTTCTTCATCTCGTCGACGGTGGCGTCTCGGACAACGTCGGCATGCGCGGCGTGCTGGACGTGTTGTCGACGTTCGAGTCACTGCACGCGGCGGGGCAGAAGACGCCCTACGATCATGTGCGGAATATCTTCATCTTCGTCGTCAATTCGCTCGCAACACCGCCCAACGACTGGGGCCGCCACGAAAACCCGCCCGCCCTGTTCGACGTACTGATCAAGGCGACCGGGACGCCAATCGATCGATATTCGTACGATGCGGTGGAGACGTTGCGGGACATCCAGGCGCGGTGGGCGTCCATGCGTGAAATCCGCGACGCGATCAAGCCCTATCCGGTGCTTGGCGATAGGCTGCAGACCGTCATGCGAGCTCCCGACATCACCATCCGCGTCGTCGAAGTGTCGTTCGGCGTACTTCCGGACAAGAGGGAGCGCGATTACCTCAACACGCTTCCCACGTCGTTCGTTCTGGACGATGGCGCGGTGGACCGTCTGCGCGTGGCGGCAAAGAACGCGATCCTCGCTTCTCCGGAGGTCCAGCGGCTCATCAATAACAATGCACTACGAATGGTGGGCCCAGGACCGCGCGTCGGTGCAACGTCCCCAGTCGTGCCGGGGCAGGCGAACTAGGTACGGGAAACCCGACAACCAGCTTCCATGCGCCTACGACTCCGCGTACGCCCCGCCTGCGATCATCGTTGCACGGCCGCGCTTACATGCGGGAGGCTGAATGGGCGCATTGTCACACCCGAAGCCAGAATCCAACGAGAGAGCGGGCACTATCGCAAATGCCCTGATGCTTTTGGCTCCCCGACCTGGGCTCGAACCAGGGACCTGCGGATTGACCGACTGTCGGAGAGTTGCGCTTTTTCCATAACTTGCGCCACGATCCATTCCGCAATTACCGCGAATTAGCCGTCGATAGTGCCGTTACTTCCATGGTTTCTCTCGAAATTGCGGAACAACTTTCGGCGACGCTTCTCGCCCCGGCCGAACGCGCCGACGCACGCGAGTGGATATCCCCTCTCCGCGGTAAATTCACAGATCAAGAACGGGATTATTATCTAACGAAGCCAGCCCCCTGGGCCCAAAGACTCGCCTCGTTCCACGAGAGCCTACCTTGAACCGGACACGTCATGTGTAACTGGCCCGGACATTCGCTCTGTTACCAACGCTGAGGAGTCCGGGGTTGACACTATCATTGCCTGGCGTATTATGTACATATACTGTCCATGTACATAGTGGCTGTTTTAACAGGGGAAGACTATGGCTGGAGCAGCAATAGAACGGATCGTAGTCCAGGCTACGCGGCAGGAAAAGAAAGCGATCAGCGCCAAGGCAAAGAAACTCGGCTTGCCGGTGTCTGAATTGATGCGTCGTGGCGCAACCGCTTACAAATCTGCGGAGTCCGACGAAGAGCTGGGTACCGTTGCCGATGCGGCCATGGCCGCTGCAAACCGTGCGTCAGGTGCAATTGATGACATGTTGGCGTTTGTGGAAGCGAGCAATAGGCGGATCGACGCGATGGAAGCCAAGGCCAAGAAAAACAGGAAAGCCGCGTGATGGGCGTTACCGAACGCGTATGGGGTGCGCTAACGTCAATGATCAAGCTGGAGGACAAGGTTGTTCGCCAAGGCGAGGTCATCAAAGCGCAGCAAGCCAAGATCGAGAATCTGACAGAGCGCATGATACGAATGGAAACGACACTTGAACTCTTAATGCGCGCAAGCGAACGGAAGCGTATCAACTGAGCGATGTTGGATCTTTGGGAATCGTGCGCATGGCACGATCATCCCGTGGTTCCTGATCGATTCGTCTGAGCTCCAAGCGAAGATGCGATCGCGATCGCGGATCCGATACCCGGTGTTCGATTCCGCTCGACGTGAGCTGGTGAGGCGGCTAGTGGGCGGCTGTGGCAGGATCGCAGCGTGATCCTTCTGCTTCGCATCGTCATTCGGTTGCTGGCCGTTGCCGCACACCGCGCCCCAACATCGTTGCTCGCTCCACTGAGCTACACGCAACTTGTCTACGCCGCGCTGATAGAACTCTCCGTGTTCGGTGCAATTCCCGACCAATGGACACTCGCCGGTTCGGTGATCATCCTGACCGGCAGCACGTTGCTCTGGCGTGCCGCTCCAAGAGCATAGGGCTCGCCGACCCTGGCCGATACGCAAATAAGGCCCTCTGCTTCGCGGTCGATTCCGACGGTGCATGTGCGGCCAACGGGGTGATGGCCGGCTCTGCACCCCTCGATGCTTTCGCGGAGTCCATGCCGCGCGCGACCCCAACCTGAACACGGGAATACAGATGCCACACGACAGCCGCAGCCGCAGGTCAGGAGTACATGAGGAACGGAAGCGCGAGATGGGCGCGAGCTGCGAGTTACACGCTGACCAGCCGTAACGTGGCGCTCTGCGTTAAGCGATCGGGCATGAGCCGGGCGTTGACGGGCCACAGCACCGCAGGCCTCGCCCGGCGGGTGAAGCCGAACGTGCGGCAACACCCGCGCCAGGTTCTGACTCGCTGTGCTGCTCCCGGCCGCGCTTCGCCTTCGACGTTGCTGCGGGGCACGGAGCAAATGGGATAACAGGCAGGATGCATCCCGCGATCGCCCGACGCGGAACAAAGATTGCGGAACGCCGAGCACAGTCCGCCGGTCCGAAATGACCGGACCCATTGATCATTTGCTGATTATTGGCTCCCCGATCAGGGCTCGAACCCGGGACCTGCGGATTAACAGTACGATTTTTGGGGGTATCTACTCAACGCCAAGGCCCGCCCTCACTCGCCGAGGCCCGCCAAACGATGCCAGTTTTGTCACACACGCGGACGCCAAAGCGATAGGCGTGTGCTACAATGTCGTACACGAAGGAGGTTGTTGATGACTACCCTGACCATACGTCTCGACCCGAAGCTGGAGAAA
>CAYGYQ010000036.1:0-20127 GCA_964354035.1 uncultured Bordetella sp. | reverse complement strand
CGCGCGACGGCGTGATCGACGATCGGCGCCGGATAATCCCGGCCGATCACCACGCCCTTGGCCTGCTGGATCGCGGGCGCGACCAGCCACGGCGCGTGGATTTCCTTCGCGTCGAGCGGCGCCAGTTCGGGCAGGTAACGCCGGATGAACCTGCCCGCGGGATCGAAGCGCTCCGACTGCGTCACCGGATTGAAGATGCGGAAGTACGGTTGCGCGTCACAGCCCGTGGAGGCCGCCCATTGCCAGCCGCCGTTGTTCGACGCGAGGTCGTAATCGAGCAGCGTGTCGGCGAAATATTTCTCGCCCCGGCGCCAGTCCACGAGCAGGTCCTTGACGAGGAAGGAAGCGGCGATCATCCGCAGCCGGTTGTGCATGTAGCCCGATGCGCTGATCTGGCGCATCGCGGCGTCGACGATAGGATAGCCGGTCCGCCCCTCGCGCCATGCGGCGAACAGGGCTGGATCGTCGGGAAACGGCATCGCGTCGTACTGCGGCTTGAAGGCGTGCGCGATCACGCGCGGGTGGTGCCAGAGAATCTGCGCGTAGAACTCGCGCCAGATGAGCTCGGAAAGCCAGGTCGCCGCACCACCCCCGTCTGGCTCCAGCGAGCGCAGGTGCGCGTACGCGACGAGCTCGCGGATCGACACCGTGCCGAAGCGCAGGTGCACGGAAAGATAAGAGGGTCCCCTTGCTGCGGGGAAGTCGCGGGCCTCCTTGTAGCGATCGATGCGCTGGCGAAAGTCGGCGACGAGCGCTGCGCCGGCGCTCATTCCAGTCCCGATGCCGAGCGCCTTCAGGTTCGTCCGCCGGAAGCCCATGGCCTCGAGCGGCGGGATCGGGCTCGCGACACCTGGCGGGGGAGGGGCGAGCGCATCGGCGTAAGCGTCGATCGCGTGCGTGTGCACGTCGGCCGGCGTCAAGCGCCCCAGCCAGGCGTTCTTGTACGGCGTGAACACGCTGAACGGCCGGCCGGCCTGCGAAAGCACCTCGTCGCACTCGAAGATCACCCTGTCCTTTGCGGTCCGGAAGGAGATGCCGCGCGCCGCGAGCGCCTGCGCGACCGCCGCGTCGCGGGCACAGGCAGCCGGCTCGTAGTCGCGATTGGCATAGACAGTGCTCGCCCCGAGCGCGGCGGCAAGCTCGGGAACCGCGTCCCGGGCGAACGCGTGCCGGACGATCAGTCCGCCGCCAAGCGCGTGCATCTCAGCGTCGAGCTCGCGCACGCTGTCCCAGATGAATTCCACGCGGCGATCGTCCGGTGATGGCAGCGCGTCGAGGATCTCGCGATCGAAGATGAAGGCGCAGAACACCGCGCGCGCTTCCCGCAGTGCGTAGAACAGCGCCGCGTGATCGAAATCGCGCAGGTCGCGGCGGAACCAGACCAGCGCGCGATCATGCGTGCGCTCGGTCACGGGCGCGGCCCCTGTGCGGGGAAGCGCAGGTCGATCGCGCGCACCTCGTGGCGCCACAGCAGCGCACCCGCGCCGTCGTAGCTTTCCAGGGACAAGCGCCGGGCGTCACCCGGACCGGTGACGCGGATCAGCCCGAACTGGCGTCTGGCCACCTGCGTTCCAGGAACAACGTCGGGGTTGTCGCGCTCCGCCTCGTCGAATTGCCTGAACGGGCGCGAGGTCAGCGGGCTCGAAGTGAACTCGTGCAGCGGATAGGCGTCGGGCCGCTCGATCTGCAGCAGCTCGGAAAAGTGGCGGTCACCGGAGAGGAAGAGCACGCCCTCGATCCGCTGCGCGATCAGCCAATCGGCAAAGGCGCGTCGCTCGGCAGCAAAATGGTGCCAGCCCTCGAAGCGGCCCGCGCGCTTCCAGAACTGGCTGCCGCCGACAATGATCTTGATGCTGTCCCGCGGCGCCGCAGCCAGCGCCTGCTTCAACCAGTCGAGCTGGCGTGCGCCGAACATCGTCTTGGCGGGACCGTCCGGCGCGCGGTTCGGCGAGCGGTAATAGCGATCGTCGAGCAGGAAGAACATCAGGTCGCCGTGGCGCGCGACGCCGAACGTGCCGGGGACGCCGGGCAAGCCGAATTCCGGATTGGGCCAATAGCGCTGGAAGAGCTGCAGCGTCCGGTCCTTCAGCGGAAACGACGCGCTGCTGTTGTTCGGGCCGTAATCGTGGTCGTCCCAGATCGCGAGATGATTGGTCGCGGTGAGCAGCGCCTGCAACGGGGGGAACGCGCGCTGCCGCCGGTAGCGTGCCGCGATCGCGGCGGCATCGACTAGGTCGGGTGGCTGAAGGTAGAGGTTGTCGCCGAGCCACAGCATCAGATCAGGCCGTTTCGCGGCGATCGCGTCGAAGATCTCGTAGCCGCCGCCGTAGTCCCGGCTCGACGGCGTCGCGTCGGGATCAGGGGCGAAGAAGCACGACCCGATGGCAATGGTCAGCTCCGCGGCGTCCCCGGGGCTGGTCCATGAAAGCTGCGCGCGCGCAACGCCATCGCGGCGATCCCGTCCCGCCTGCACGCGATAGGGTGCGGCTGCGCCGGGCGCCAGGCCGGTGAGGCGCGCCACGACGACGTGGTCGTCGGCCTTCGCCGCGTGCAGCCGCAGCGTCCGGTCGACGGCTTCGCCGGCCACGCGCCAGTGCACCGTTACCGCAGTCGCGCCGTCGGTCTGCATCCAGAGCGCCGCCGCAGTGGGTTCCGCGTGACCGTGCATGACGACGAGTTTCGCCGCCGCGGGCGGCGCCGTCATCCACGCGGTGAGGATGATGGCGGCGCAAGCGAGCCAGCGACCGGGCGCAGGAAAGCGGTGCGGCAGCGCAGGCGGGGGCATGAGATGCTGAAACCGGGGACCGCGGTGCGCGGTGGCCAATTGTGCCCGGAGGGAGGCGCGTTTACAATTGGCCCCATGGGTGACGCCACGGGTGGCCCGACCGCCAACTTCACGCACCACTTCCTGATCGCCATGCCGGCGATGGCGGACCCGCATTTTTCGCACACGCTGACCTATGTCTGCGAGCACAACGCGGATGGCGCGCTCGGCATCGTCGTCAACAAACCGACCGACATGACGCTCTCCGCGCTCTTCGAGCAGATCGACGTTCCGCTCGTCGACGCCGAGCTCCGGCGCAGGCCCGTGCACTTCGGCGGTCCGGTACAGGTCGATCGCGGCTTCGTGCTGCACCGGCCGCTCGGCAATTGGCAATCGACCCTCGCGGTCGACGACGAAGTCGGCCTCACCACATCGAAGGACGTGCTCGAGGCGGTGGCCCGGGGCGAGGGTCCCCGGGAGCTGATCGTGTCGCTGGGCTACGCCGGCTGGTCGGCGGGTCAGCTGGAGCAGGAGATCGCGCAGAACGCCTGGCTCACCGTCGCCGCCGATCCGGGCGTCCTGTTCGAGACGCCCGTCGAGGCGCGGCTCCCGGCCGCGATGCGCCTGCTCGGCATCGATTTCTCGCGCCTGTCCGACGCCGTCGGGCACGCATGATGTGTGGGGACGAGAACGCCGAGCGACGGGACCACGGTGCTCGCGTTCGACTTCGGCACGCGCCGGATCGGCGTGGCGGTGGGCAACACGCTGCTCCGCGTCGCGCGTCCGCTGACGACCATCGCTGCCGAGGCGAACGCGGCGCGCTTTGCCGCCGTCGCCGCGCTGATCGGCGAGTGGCAGCCGGATCTGCTGGTGGTCGGCCATCCGGTCCACGCGGACGGCGCGGAGCACGCGCTGACCGCGCGCGCCGGGCGCTTCGCGCGCCAGCTCGCAGGCCGCTTCGGGTTGCCGGTCGCGCAGGTGGATGAGCGATTCACCTCCGTCGCCGCGGAGGACGCGCTCGCGGCTGCCGGTTTCCGCGCGGGCGCCCGGAAGACGGCGCGCGACGAGGTCGCCGCGCAGCTGATCCTGCAATCATGGTTCGATCAACTGGTGGCGGGAGGTCCCCGTGGCCCTGCCTGACGCCGAACAGGCGCTCGCCGCACTCGCGCAACGCATGCGCGGCGCGGTTGCATTCGAGGCGCGCTTCGTCGGCATCTATTCGGGCGGGGCCTGGATCGCGGAGCGCCTCGCGCAGATGATCGACGGTGACCATCCGGTTGGCTACATCGACGTTTCGTTCTATCGCGACGACTTCAACCGCAAGGGCCTGAAGCCCGAGGTCAAGCGCAGCACGCTGCCGTTCGAGGTCGAGGGCGCGACGATCGTGCTGATCGACGACGTCCTCTACACCGGCCGCAGCGTCCGGGCGGCGATCAACGAGCTGTTCGACTACGGGCGGCCGGCGCGCGTCGAGCTCGCCGTGCTGGTCGACCGCGGCGGGCGCGAGCTGCCGATCGAGGCGACCTATGCGGGGGTTCGCCTCGCGGTCGCGCGCGATCTCTCCGTCGTGCTGTCGCGCGCTGCCGATGGCGCGCTCGCGCTGGCCACCGAGGTCGCTGATGCGTAATCCGCAGCTCAATGCCGCCGGCGGTCTCGCGCACCTGCTGACGCTCGAGGGCCTGCCGGCCGAAGTCATCGTCCGCGTCCTCGACACCGCCGTGCCGTTCGTCTCGATCGCCGAGCGCGACGTCAAGAAGGTGCCGCTGCTACGCGGCCGGTCCGTATTCAACCTGTTCTTCGAGAACTCGACGCGCACGCGCACGACGTTCGAGATCGCGGCCAAGCGGCTGTCGGCCGACGTCATCAACCTCAACATCGGCGTGTCGTCGACCAGCAAGGGGGAGACCCTGCTCGACACCGTCGACAACCTCGTGGCGATGAATGCCGACATGTTCGTTGTCCGCCACGCGCAGTCCGGCGCGCCGCATCTCATCGCCGCGCATCTCAACCGGACGGGGCGCGCGCACGTGCACGTCGTGAACGCCGGCGACGGGCGCCACGCGCATCCGACGCAGGGGCTGCTCGACCTCTTCACCATCCGCCACTACAAGCAGGACTTGCGCAAGCTCACGGTCGCGATCGTCGGCGACGTGCTGCACTCCCGTGTCGCCCGCTCGCTGATCCACGGGCTCACGACGCTCGGCACGCCCGAGGTGCGCGTGATCGGCCCGAAGACCCTGCTGCCGACGGCGGTGCAAGCGCTCGGCGTGCACGTTCATCACGACATGCGCGAGGGCATCAGGGGTTGCGACGTCATCGTCATGCTGCGCCTGCAGAGCGAGCGGATGCGCGGCGCGCTGCTGCCGTCGACGGGCGAGTACTTCAAGCACTACGGATTGACGGGGGAGAAGCTCGCGCTGGCGAAACGCGACGCGATCGTGATGCACCCCGGGCCGATGAACCGCGGCGTCGAGATCGACTCGGCCGTCGCCGACGGGGCGCGCAGCGTCATCCTGCCGCAGGTGACGTTCGGCATCGCGGTGCGCATGGCCGTGTTGAGCATCCTCGCGGGGGGCTGAATGCGGACACCCGATGCAATGACCGTTCAACCCAGTCGCCGCCGGGCCGCCGGGTGAAAATCGAGATCAGCCACGGCCGCGTGATCGACCCGAAACACGGGGTCGATCGCGTCGCGTCGCTCTACATCGCGGCCGGTGCGGTGGTCGGCGTAGGCACGGCCCCGCCGGGCTGGAGCGCCAATCGTGTGCTCGAGGCGCGGGGGATGATTGTCTGTCCGGGTCTGATCGATCTCTCCGCGCGGTTGCGCGAACCGGGTTTCGAATACAAGGCCACGCTCGAGTCCGAGATGGACGCGGCCGTGGCGGGAGGCGTGACGAGTCTCGCCTGCGCGCCGGATACCGATCCCCCGCTCGACGAGCCGGGCCTGGTCGAGATGCTGAAGCATCGCGCGCGCTCGCTCAACCAGGCGCACGTCTTCCCGGTCGGCGCGCTGACCGTCGGCCTCAAGGGCGTCGAGCTCACCGAAATGGGTGAGCTTGCCGAGGCCGGCTGCGTCGCGTTCTCGCAGGCGGAGGCGCCGCTGACGGACACGGGCGTGCTGCTGCGCGCGATGCAGTACGCCGCGACCTTCGGCCACCGCGTGTGGCTGCGCCCGCAGGACGCCTATCTCGCCAGGGGCGGCGTCGCGCACGACGGCGAGGTCGCCACGCGCCTCGGCCTGCCGGCGATACCGTCGGCGGCGGAAACGATCGCGCTGGCAACGATCTTGGCGCTGGTGCGCGCCACCGGCGTGCGCGTCCACCTGTGCCGGCTGTCGACGGCCGAGGGCGTCGCGATGATCCGGGCGGCGAAGAAGGAAGGGCTGCCGATCACCGCCGACGTCGCCATTCATCATCTGCATCTTTGCGATGTCGACATTGGCTGGTTTGACGCGCAATGCCGGCTGATCCCCCCGCTGCGCGGGACGAGCGACCGGGCTGCGTTGCGCGCGGGGCTCGTTGACGGCACGCTCGACCTCGTGTGCTCGGATCACACACCGGTCGACGACGACGGCAAGCAGGTGCCGTTCGGCGAAGCAGAGCCCGGGGCCACGGGTCTGGAACTGCTGTTGCCGCTCACGTTGAAATGGGCGACGGAAGACCGGATAGCGCTGCCGATCGCGCTCAGCCGCGTCACGGCGCAGCCAGCCGCCATTCTGGGCACCGAAGCCGGGCACCTGGGCGTCGGCGCGCCGGCCGACGTCTGCATCTTCGACCCGGACCTGCACTGGCGCGTCGAGCCTGCCGCGCTGAAGAGCCAGGGCAAGAACACGCCCTTCATCGGCCTCGAAATGCGCGGCCGCGTGCGCGCAACGCTGGTGGGCGGGCACGTCGTCCACGAAGGCTGAGCGTTTGTCGATCGACGATTGCGTGGGACGTCGACCGACAAGCTCCAGTAACGGTCATCCGGCTTTCGGCATCCGTCCCAGCAGATAGAATTCGTCATTCGGCCGCAGGCTGATGAAGTTCGCCATC
This sequence comes from uncultured Bordetella sp., assembly GCA_964354035.1. GTDB lineage: Bacteria > Pseudomonadota > Gammaproteobacteria > Burkholderiales > Casimicrobiaceae > CAIWHR01. Next base: position 13,329 of record CAYGYQ010000036.1, on the reverse strand, counting down.
CGGTTCGACAGGCAGAAAAACGCCGCGATGTTGCCGATGTCCCAGACGTCCTCGTCGTCGAAGCCATGCGCGGAGAGCGCCGCGAAGTCATCGTCGCCGATCGCGCTGCTCGCCTCGGCCACCTTGAGCGCGAAGGCGAGCATGGCCCGCTGGCGCGCCGTGATGTCGGCCTTTCGGTAGTTGATGCCGACCTGGTCGGCGACGAGCGGGTTCCTGGCGTAGACGCGCAGGATGGCGCCATGGGCGACGAAGCAGTAGAGGCACTCGTTGGCACCGGCGACCGCGACGACGATCATCTCGCGCTCGGCCTTGGTGAGCCCCGAGTCGCGCAGCATCAGCGCGTCGTGATAGGCGAAGAACGCGCGAAACTCGAGCGGTCGGCGGGCGAGCGCAATGAAGACATTCGGCACGAAGCCGGCCTTCTGCTGCACTTCCAGAATGCGCGTCCGGATGTCCTCGGGCAGTTCGTCAAGCCCTGGAACCGGGTAGCGGCAGATCGCAGTACCGCTCATTTCTCTGCTGCGGGCTTGGGCGGAACAAACCCGGACGGCATCTCCGCGCCGCCGCCGAAGAAGTGCTGCTCCATCTGCTCGGCCAGCCACTTGCGCGCGCGGGCGTCGGCCAGCGACAGGCGGTTTTCGTTGACGAGCATGGTCTGGTGGCGCAGCCAGGCCTGCCAGGCTTCCTTGGAGACGTTCTCGAATATGCGCTTGCCGAGCTCACCCGGGTAAGGTGGAAAATCCATGCCGTCAGCCTCGCGGCCGAGCTTGACGCAATGCACCGTGCGTGCCATGACCTGCTCCTAGAGTTGCTTGCGGTAGACCTGCGACTTGCGCTGGTAATTGTAGAGCGCCTGCTTCTGCCGCGGGAGATCGGCGATCGTCGCGGTGTGGAAGCCGCGCTCGATGAACCACTGCGATGCGCGCGTGGTGAGCACGAAGAGCTCCGCGAGTTTCAGCTTCCGTGCGCGCGCCTCGATCTCGGTCATCAGCGCCTCGCCGTAGCCCTCGCGGCGGAAATCGGGGTGGACCGCGAGCGCGGCGAGCTCGCCGACGCGCTCCTCCGCAAACGCATACAGTCCCGCGCAGCCGATGATCGCGTTGTCATGCTCGGCGACGACGAAGCGCTCGATCTCGGTCTCGAGCCGCTCGCGCGACCGGCGCACGAGGATGCCCTGCTCCTCGAGCGGCTCGATGATCTGCAGCATGCCGCCGACGTCGTCGATCGTGGCGCTGCGCAGGTGGGCGAGCGGGGCCGAGGCGATCATCGTGCCCACGCCGTCGCGGGTGAACAGCTCGAGCAGCAGCGCGCCGTCGAAATGGCGGCTGATGAGGTGGGCCCGCTTGACGCCGTTGTCGCAGGCCCGGATCGCGCACGGCAGGTAGTGCTGGACATCGGGCGGCAGCTTGCCGCGGGAGGCCGCGAGGAGAGCGTCGGCGTCCTTCGTCGACAGCTCGGTGAGGAGCTGGCGCCGGCCGTTGCGCACGCCTTCGGTCTCCATGAGAAAAACGAGCTTGTGCGCGGAGAGCCGGACCGCGACCTGGGTCGCGACCTCCTCCAGGGCCAGGTTGAAGATCTCGCCGGTGGGCGAATAGCCGAGCGGCGAGATCAGCACGATGTCGCCGTCGTCCAGGCGCTGGTGGATGGCGTCGGTATCCACGCGGCGGACTTCGCCGGTCAGCTGCATGTCGGTGCCGTCGAGCACGCCCAACGGCTTGGCCGTGATGAAATTGCCGGAGGAAACGCGGATGCGCGCCCCTGCCATCGGCGAATTGGCGATCCCGAGCGAGAGCAGCGCCTCGATGCGCGAGCGCACCTGGCCGTTGGCTTCGAGCACGCAGTCCATGGTCTCGGTGTCGGTGATGCGCAGGCCGGATGCGTAACGGCTCTCGATGTCCTGCTGCGCGAGAATGGCCTCGATCTGGGGGCGCGAGCCGTGGACGACGACGAGCTGGACGCCGAGGCTGTGCAGCAGGTTGAGGTCGTGAATGATGCCGAGAAACGTGTCGTCGGCGACGACCTCGCCGCCGAAGGCGATCACGAAGGTCTTGCCGCGGAACGCGTGTATGTACGGCGCCGCCGAGCGGATCCACTGCACGAAGGCCCGCGTGGTCGCGGAGTGCGCGGGCGGTGCGTTCGGGTTGGGCGGCATCGGAGCAAGCGGCGGGTTGGCGCGAGGCGCCTCGGTGTGCGCGGATTATAGCGCCGCCACCCCGTATAATCGCGAACCCGGTTCCCGATGACTTCCCCTCTCCTCGCCAATCTCAACCCCGAGCAGCTCGCCGCGGTCACGCTGCCGCACGCTTCGGCGCTGATCCTCGCCGGCGCCGGCAGTGGCAAGACGCGCGTGCTGACCACGCGCATCGCGTGGCTGCTGGCGACCGGCCAGGCGTCGCCGCTGTCGATGCTCGCGGTCACGTTCACCAACAAGGCGGCCAAGGAGATGCTGCTCCGCCTCTCCGCGATGACGCCTGTGAACACGCGCGGGATGTGGATCGGCACCTTCCACGGTCTGTGCAACCGGATGCTGCGCGCGCACTACCGCGACGCGAACCTGCCGCAGCTCTTCCAGATCCTGGACACGCAGGACCAGCTGGCGCTGATCAAGCGCCTGTACAAGGCGCACGGCATCGACGACGAGCGCTTCCCGCCGCGGCAGCTGCAGCACTTCATCGCCGGCGCGAAGGAGGCAGGCCTGCGCCCGAACCAGGTCGAGGCCGGCGACGACACGGCGCGGCGCCAGGTCGAGCACTACGCGCTCTACGACGCGATGTGCCAGCGCGAAGGCGTCGTCGATTTCGCCGAGCTGCTGTTGCGCAGCTACGAGCTGCTCGCGCAGCACGACGGCCTGCGCGAGCACTACCGCCGCCGCTTCTCGCACCTGCTGGTCGACGAGTTCCAGGACACCAATGTGCTGCAGTACAAGTGGCTGCAGCTCCTCGCCGGCGAGCACACGGCGGTGTTCGCGGTGGGCGACGACGATCAGTCGATCTACGCCTTTCGCGGCGCGAACGTCGCCAACATGCAGCACTTCGAGCGTGATTTTGCGCGGCCCGACATGCCGGTGCGCATCGTGAAGCTCGAGCAGAACTACCGGTCGCACGGGAACATCCTCGACGCCGCGAACGCGCTCATCAAGCGCAACCAGACCCGGCTCGGCAAGAACCTGTGGACGACCGACGACAAGGGCGAGCCGGTGCGCGCGCTGGCCGCGCCCTCGGACCGCGACGAGGCGGCGTTCATCGTCGACGTCGCAAAAAGCCTTGCCGCCGACGGCCTGGCGCTGTCCGAAGTCGCGGTGCTCTATCGCTCGAACGCGCAGTCGCGGGTGCTGGAGCACGCGCTCTTCAACGCGGCTGTCCCTTACCGCGTCTACGGCGGCATGCGCTTCTTCGAGCGCGCCGAGGTCAAGCACGCGCTCGCCTATCTGCGCCTGATCGCGACGCCCATCGATGACGGCGCGTTCCTGCGCATCGTGAACTTTCCACCGCGCGGCATCGGCGCACGCACGCTGGAAACGCTTGCCGACACGGCGCGCGCGCAGGGCACCAGCCTCTGGGAGGCGGCCGCTGCCGGCGGCAAGCCGGGAGGCAAGGCGCACGCGAGCCTCGCGGCGTTCACCAGGCTGATCGATGCGATGCGCACGGCCACGGCCGGCTTGGCGCTGCCCGAGGCGGTGGAGCATGTGAACGCGGCGTCGGGCCTTTCTGCGCACTACGGGAAAGAGAAGGACGGACAGGAGCGACTCGACAATCTCGACGAGCTCGTCAACGCCGCCGGCAGCTTCCTGCGCGAGGCGGATCTCGCGGTGGACGCGCCGATGCTCGCTCCGGGAACGGACGGCGACGGCGGGGCGACCGAGACCGGCGCCACGGATCCGCTGACGGCATTCCTCGCCCATGCCGCGCTCGAGGCCGGGGAGACGCAGGCGGCCGAAGGCCGGCCGGCGCTGCAGCTGATGACGGTGCATGCGGCGAAGGGGCTCGAGTTTCACACGGTGTTCGTCACGGGGCTCGAGGAAGGGCTGTTTCCGCACGAGAACAGCCGCAACGAATACGACGGCCTCGAGGAGGAGCGGCGCCTGATGTATGTCGCCGTCACGCGCGCCCGGCGGCGGCTCTACCTCACGCACGCGCAGAGCCGGATGCTGCACGGGCAGGTTCGCTACAACATCGCTTCGCGTTTTCTCGACGAGCTGCCGCGCGACCTCGTGGCCTGGCTGTCGCCGCACCGGGCGGGCGCAGGCGCGGCGAACGACGTCGATCCGGCGCAATGGGGCGAGCGCGTGGCGGCGATCACGCCCGCGCACGGCCATGCCGCGCCGGTGCCGGCCCCGCGCAGCACCGGGCCCGGCTGGCGCGTCGGCCAGAGCGTGCGTCATGCGAAGTTCGGCATCGGCATCATCATCGATGCCGAAGGACGCGGCGGCGACGCGCGCGTGCAGGTCAATTTCCGCGACGTCGGCGTCAAATGGCTGGCGCTCGAATACGCGAAGCTCGAGGCGGCCTAGCAACTGCCCGCGCTTCCGCGAGGCTAGCCCGGCGGCGCCACTGCCGGCGCTGCACCCTCGCCGGCATGGAAGATGTCTCGGTAGGCGACATAATCCGAGATTGTCTGCGCCGCCACGAACAGGAAGACATAGGGCACGACGACCAGCGCGATCACGTAGGGCGCGGCGAACGGCGGCACCAGGAGCGCGATCAGCGCGATGGCGATTCCCGGCAGCACCGCGCCGCAGAAGAAGAGCAGCATGCCGTACACCGCAACCGGGCGCCAGTTGGCGAGCGCCGCGCGCAGGCTCGTGGTCATTGCCTGCCAGGGCCCACAGTTCTGGAACACCACCAGGGCCGGCGCGAACCACATGGCGAGCAGGGTGGGGAGCGCGCAGATGATGGCGAAGAGCATCGCGACTTCGATGCGCGCGTTGGATACCAGTGTCTCGTCGGGTTTCCCGTTCGCGGTGAGGGCATCGAGCAGCACGCCGCCGTCGACCAGTGCCGTCGCCAGCACGGCAAGCGTCGTCCCGACGATCAGCATGACACCGATCGGCAGCAGGGCTCCGAGATTGGCGCCAAAACCGCGAAACAGGTGGCGGATCTCGGGCTGCCCGCCGCGCTCCTGGGTCCATGCCGCCGCCAGGAACCCGACGGTGAATACCGGACGCAGCAGCATCATCGCGAGCGGTCCCGCCAGCGGGATGACACTCACCAGCAATTGAATCAGGTAGTAGAAGAGGAGCAGCATGAGCCAGGGCACCCGGGCCGCCGCCAGCATCGCGGCAGCATCCTTGAGCCAGGCGGCACCGCGCGGTCCCGAGTACCGCACGAAGTCGATCACGGGCGGCGGAGAACTCATGATCCTGCTCCCGGTCCGGGGTGGCTGTCGGCTCGGCCCGGCAAGCCGGCGCCGGCGTGGATCCGATCGCGCAGAATGCGTTCGAAGTGCCCCGGGTCGTGCGCGTGCACGAGCTCACCCGGGCGGGGCAAGTGCAGGTCGTAGAGTCGGGAGAGCCAGAAGCGCAGTGCCGCGGCACGCAATAGCGCCGGCCATTGCGTCCGCTCATCCGGCGTGAGCGGCCGCACCGCGTCGTACGCGTCGACGAGCGCGGCGACGAGTTCGGGCACGAGCGCACCGGAATCCGGTCTGGCGATACACCAGTCGTTGACGGTGATCGCGAGGTCGTAGGCGAGGAAGTCCGTCGCTGCAAAACCGAAATCGATGATGCCGGAGACGCGCTCGCCGACGAAGAGCACGTTGTCGCAGAACAGATCGCCGTGGATCGCCCCGCGCGGCATGCGGACCCGGGCGAAGCCCGTCAGGAACTTGAGCTCGGCCGCCAGCAATTCATTCTGTTGCGCGTCGACAAACGGACGGACGGCGCGCGCGGCCTGCCGCCACCACGACGGGCCGCGCCGGTTGGTGAGCCGCGCCCGATAGGTGGCCGACGCGACGTGCAGGCGCCCGAGCGCCGCACCCACGGCGGCGCAGTGCGCCGGGTCCGGGGCGAGGACCGGCGTGCCGTCCACGCGCGTGACGAGACTGGCCGGCTTGCCATTGAGCGTGCCGAACAGCGAGCCGGTCCGGTCGGGAACCGGCGCCGGGCACTCGACGCCGCCCCGTGCGAGGTGCGCCATCAGGTTGAGATAGAACGGCAGCTCGTCCGCCGGCAGGCGCTCGTAGAGTGTCAGCACGTAGCGGCCCTTCGCCGTTGTGACGAAGTAGTTCGTGTTTTCGATGCCCGTGGCGATCGGCGCCTGCTGGAGGAGCCCGCCGACCGCATAGCGTGTCAGCCAGGCTTCCAGTTCTTCGGCGGTAACGGGCGTGTAGACCGACATCGGGGATCGCGGCGCGCATCGAGCGCGCCGGCTCAGGCGGACATCCGGGAAGGGTTGATCAGTGCCCGCCCGGCGGTCCGAAGGGCACTGACTGCCCCCGCGCAGAGGACAACGAGAGACAAGCGCGGCCAAGGCCGCGCCTACGGTTCTCGGCCGAACGCTGCGCCGTAGGCGCGGGCTTGCCCGCGCTCATGCGACCCCGGGCGCAGCGAACGTAGTGAGCGTGGTGGTCGTTCATCAGATCAGAACTCGAGGAGCAGCCACAGCGGAACCTTGAGACCGGAGTCGAGGCTGTCGCGGCGCAGGAACATGGTGCCACCGCTGTCCGGGACCAGGAAATAGGACTTGCCGTGACGCGGCGTCACCCTGATCCAGACCACTCTGCCGTTCACTCGAGCTTCCTCGACGGTCTCGCCTTCCTTGCGCGTGATCGTCACCTGCGGCCCGAGTTCGGGGTCGCCGGCAATTTCGGGCGAGGGGAGAATCTCGGGCAGGGGCTCGAGTTGCGGCGGCGGTGGTGCGGTGCCCTGGGCGAGCACGGCACCGGCGGCCGCGAAGAGCGCGACGGCGAGAGAGCGATGCAACGGTGAGCGAGGGCAGTTCATGCGAGGCCGGTGTCCGTTGATTTTAACAGAGCGGGACGCGGCCGTGCCGCGTCCGCCTCCACGCCGCGGTGCGGAGGCGGTGCGCGTCGTGGCTTTAACGCAGCTGCGCCATGTCGGCTACAGGTTCAGCATCTTCTGGCGTTCCTCGCGGGTCGGCTGGAAGCCACGCGACTCGTAGAAGTCGAAGATCGCCTCCACGATGGCCTCGGGCTCCTCGATCACCTGCATCAGCCCCAGGTCCTCCTTGCCAGTCATGCCCTCGCCGACCAGCTTGTCGCGCATCCAGTCGACGAGACCGCGCCAGAAATCGCCGCCGACCAGGATGATGGGGATGCGGCGGCTCTTGCCGGTCTGCACCAGCGTCAGGCACTCGGAGAGCTCGTCAAGCGTGCCGAACCCCCCCGGGAGCACGACGTAGGCCGAGGCGAAGCGCACGAACATCATCTTGCGCGCGAAGAAGTAGCGAAAATCGAATCCGACATCCTGGAATTCGTTGCCGCTCTGCTCGTGCGGCAGCAGGATGTTGAGGCCGATCGCCGGCGACTTGCCCGCGAAGGCACCGCGATTGGCGGCCTCCATCAGCCCCGGTCCGCCGCCGGAGATCACCGCGAAGCCCGCGTCGGACAACAGGCGTGCGATGCGTTCCGCCTTCGCGTAGTACGGATGATCGGGCTTCATGCGCGCGCTGCCGAACATCGATACGGCAGGGCGCACGCCGCGCAGCCGCTCGGTGGCCGCAGCGAACTCTGCCATAATTCCCAGCACCCGCCACGCCTCCTGTCCATTGGAGGTGTACGTCGCCTGCGGATCGATGAGTTCCGGAATCTTGGTGGTCTGATACATGCCTACGCTCGTTCTGGTGGATGGATCGTCGTACCTGTATCGCGCATTTCATGCGTTGCCGGATCTGCGCACGTCGAGCGGCGAGCCCACCGGCGCGATGCGCGGCGTGCTGTCGATGCTGCGCAGGATAGCCGAAGACGAGCGGCCCGACTACTTCGCCGTCGTCTTCGATGCTCCCGGAAAGACGTTTCGCGACGACTGGTACCCCCTGTACAAGGCGCAGCGTCCGCCGATGCCGGAGGATCTCGTCCGGCAGATCGAGCCGCTGCTTGATCTCGTCCGCGCGCACGGCTGGCCGCTGCTGATGGTCGAAGGCGTCGAGGCCGACGACGTGATCGGCACGCTCGCCACGCAGGCGGTCGCGGCGGGGATCGACTGCGTGATCTCGACGTCGGACAAGGATCTCGCGCAGCTCGTCCGGCCCGGCATCAAGCTCGTCAACACGATGAGCAACGAAACGCTGGACCAGCCCGGCGTCGTCGCCAAATTCGGTGTTCGCGCCGATCAGGTGCTCGACCTGCTCGCGCTCACGGGCGATGCCGTCGACAACGTGCCGGGTGTGGCGAAGGTCGGTCCGAAGACGGCCGCCAAATGGCTCGCGCAGTTCGGGACGCTGGACGAGGTGATCGCGCACGCAGGCGAAATTCCCGGCGTCGTCGGCGACAACCTGCGCGCGACGCTCGACTGGCTGCCGCAGGGGAAACGGCTCCTGACGGTGAAGACCGACTGCGCCTTGCCGCAGTCGCCCACCGACCTCAGGTTCGGCACGGCGGATGCGGACCGGTTGCGGCCGCTGTTCGAACGCTACGAGTTCAAGAGCTGGCTGCGCGACGGCAAAGGGCGCGGCTCGAGCGGCGACGCCGCAACCGCGATTGCCGACCGTGCGGCGCGCCAGAACACCAGGAATTTTTCCGCTGCGCAGGTGCACGACGAGCAACCCGCCGGTGATCCGCTGCCCGCAGTTCCGCGCCGCTACGAGACGGTGCAGGACGAGGCGGCGCTGGAACGCTGGCTGTACGAGATCGAGCGGGCGGAGCTCGTCTGCTTCGATACCGAGACGACCGGACTCGACCCGATGCGGGCGCAGATCGTCGGGCTGTCACTGGCGATCGAGCCCGGCCGCGCCTGCTACATCCCGCTGGCGCACCGCTATCCGGGTGTCGCCGATCAACTTCCGCTGGACGGCACGCTCGCGCGCATCAAGCGCTGGTTTGCGGACCCGTCGCGAAAGAAGCTGGGTCAGAACGTCAAGTACGACCAGCACGTGCTCGCGAATCACGGCTTGCCGCTCGACGGCGTTGCGCACGACACGCTGCTGGAGTCCTACGTGCTCGAGGCCCATCGGCCGCACGACATGGACAACCTCGCGTGGCGACACCTGAACGTCCGGACGATCGCCTATGCGGAGGTCGCCGGAAAGGGCGCGAAGCAGATCGGCTTCGACCAGGTGAGCATTACGGACGCGACGGCGTATTCGGCGGAGGATGCCGACATCACCCTGCAGCTGCACCGCAGCCTGCACCCGCGTGTTGCCGCCGACCCGAAGCTCGATCGCATCTACACGACGATCGAGATGCCCGTGCGCCAGATCCTGTTCGAGATGGAGCGCGAAGGCGTGATGCTCGACACGGCGCTGCTGGCGGCGCAAAGCGCCGAGCTCGGGGCCAAGGTGATGGCATTGGAGGACCAGGCCTATCGGCTCGCCGGGCAGCCGTTCAACCTCGCATCGCCGAAGCAGCTGGGCGAGATCCTGTTCGACAAGATGAAGCTGCCAACGGTGCGCAAGACGGCGACGGGCCAGCCGTCGACGGACGAGGAAGTGCTGACCGAGCTCGCGGCCGACTACCCGCTGCCGAAGGTCCTGCTCGAGCATCGCTCGCTGTCGAAGCTGAAGTCCACCTACACGGACAAGCTGCCGCAGATGGTGAATCCGCACACCGGTCGCGTGCACACGACGTTCAGTCAGGCGACGGCGGTCACGGGCCGGCTGGCGTCGTCGGACCCGAACCTGCAGAACATTCCGGTGCGCACAGCCGAAGGCCGGCGCATCCGCGAGGCATTCATCGCACCACCGGGGCAGGTGATCGTCTCCGCCGACTATTCGCAGATCGAGCTGCGCATCATGGCGCATTTGTCGGGCGACCCCGCGCTCGTCAAGGCGTTCCACGAGGGTGCGGACATCCACCGGGCGACGGCCGCCGACATCTTCGGCGTCCCGGTCGCCGACGTGACGACGGACCAGCGGCGCTACATCAAGGCGGTCAACTTCGGGTTGATCTACGGGATGGGCGCGTTCGGACTGGCGCAGCAGCTTGGCGTCGAGCGCGGTGCGGCGCAGCAGTTCATCGACCAGTACTTCCAGAAATATCCGGGCGTGGCGGCGTACATGCAGGCGACGCGCGAATTCGCGCGGGAGCACGGCTATGTCGAGACGGTGTTCGGGCGGCGGCTGTGGTTGCCCGACATCAAGGCCGCGGGCGGGCCACGTCGCGCCGGCGCCGAGCGCGCCGCGATCAACGCGCCGATGCAGGGCACTGCGGCGGATCTGGTCAAGCTCGCGATGATCGCCGTGCGCGACTGGATCCGGAACGCGGGGCTGGCAGCGAAGCTGGTGCTGCAGGTGCACGACGAGCTGGTGCTCGAGGTTCCGGAAACCGAACTGGCCACCGTGAAGCGCGAGCTTCCGCTGCGCATGACGGGCATCGCAGGGCTTTGCGTTCCGCTCGTCGTCGACGTCGGCGCGGGACCGAACTGGGAACGAGCGCATTGAACAGGGGACAGACCACGTTTTTTCTCGTGTGACGGCGAAGACGCCGTTCACAAAGGAAAGAACAACGTGGTCCGTCCCCTGTTCACCTATTCGCCAGTCACTCGCCGAAAATGTCCTTGTAACTCGCGTAGATGCTGGCTGCGAACACCGGCGCCAGCACCAGCCAGCCCAGGCCGAGCGGAATCGACGCAACGATCGCGAACACGAGCCCCAGCAGGCTGTAGACCAGCATCGGCATGATGTTGCGCAGGCACGCATCGAAACTGGCCTTCGTGGCGGCGAGGGGCTCGTCGTTGCGCAGAGCGACCAGCGCCGGTGCAAACCAGAAGGCCATCATCAGCGGTATCCCGAGGAGCAATCCGAGCAGCACCGCGAAGAGGGCGCCGATCCCCAACGCCGCCAGCGCGGCCACTCCCGCCTGCAGCGGGTCGCCCGTCAGGAGCGTGCCGATGCCGGTCACGCCGACCGCGGCGAAGAGGAGGGTGCCGACGACGACCACGATCGCGAGCGTGCCGATGAGGTAGAGGAGACCGACGATCATCAGCGGCCCCAGCCGGTCCGAAAACCCGCCGAAGAGATGTTCGATCCGCAACTCGCCGCCGCGATCCTGCGCGCGGCAACCCGACAGTACGCCGCCGGCGAACACCGGCGCCAGCAGCGTGCTGGCCAGCGAGCCCAGCACCGGGATGAAGGAGAGCATCACCATGATGATCACGTACAGGACGGCGATGGCGATCCATATGCCGGGCGCAGCGGTGAAAAGGCGCCAGCCTTCGCGCCACCAGGCGGTGCCGTTGCCGGAGGCGACCGCGCCGGCGCGCCGCGGCGGCGGGGTGGCGGGGGCCCGGGAGTCGAAGCCGGTGGCTTTGTCTGGATCCAGGCGCGAGGGTGTCGGATCATCCATGGGGCGGGGCAGTGGGGAAGAGGTTGCACATCCGGTTAAGGTAGCACGATGGGGCCGTCGCGACCTTGGCACCTGACCCGCCGGGCGCAGGCACGCGTAGCCGCTGGCCGTTGGGCTTCTGCGGACCCGCTCAATGTGGAGGGGGCTTGCATTCAGGCCTGTCCCCCCCTATTATTAGCACTCGCTGCCGCTGAGTGCTAACAAAGCGGTGACGCTCGACACGGTCGCGGGCCAAAGGGCCCCGCGGCGTCTGTTTCAAGTAATTGATTTTGAACAAAAACTTTCATAGGAGTGAGCGCTTACCATGAAGATTCGTCCACTGCACGATCGCGTCATTGTCAAACGCCTCGACGAAGAGAAGAAGACCGCGGGCGGCATCGTCATCCCGGACACCGCGGCCGAAAAGCCCTCGCAGGGTGAAGTTGTCTACTGCGGTCCGGGCAAGACCGACGAACACGGCAAGGTGGTCCCGATGGGCGTCAAGCCGGGCAACAAGGTGCTTTTCGGCAAGTACTCGGGTCAGGAATTCAAGCTGGACGGGCAGGATCTCCTGCACATGCGCGAAGACGACATCATCGGCATCGTCGACTAAGCGCCCCTTTCCCAAAGACAAGCATTCAGGAGAACCAATATGGCAGCCAAAGACGTCCGCTTCGGCGAAGGCGTGCGCAACAAGATGATGGTCGGCGTGAACATCCTGGCCAACGCGGTCAAGGTCACGCTGGGCCCCAAGGGCCGCAATGTAGTCCTCGAGCGCAGCTTCGGCGCGCCGACGATCACCAAGGACGGTGTGTCGGTAGCGAAGGAAATCGAGCTCAAGGACAAGTTCGAGAACATGGGCGCGCAGATGGTGAAGGAAGTCGCGTCGAAGACCTCGGACGTGGCCGGCGACGGCACGACGACGGCCACCGTGCTCGCGCAGTCGATCTGCAGCGAGGGCTTCAAGTATGTGGCCGCGGGCATGAACCCGATGGACCTCAAGCGCGGCATCGACAAGGCGGTGATCGCCGTCGTCGCCGAGCTCAAGAAGATCAGCAAGCCGTGCACGACCAGCAAGGAAATCGCCCAGGTCGGTGCGATCTCGGCCAACGCCGATGAAGCGATTGGCAAGACGATCGCCGAAGCGATGGACAAGGTCGGCAAGGAAGGCGTGATCACCGTCGAGGACGGCAAGGGCCTCGAGAACGAGCTCGACCTCGTCGAAGGCATGCAGTTCGACCGCGGCTACATTTCGCCGTACTTCATCAACAACCCCGATAAGCAGGTTTCGCTGCTGGAAGATCCGTACATCCTGCTGCACGACAAGAAGATCTCGAACATCCGCGATCTGCTGCCGCTGCTCGAGCAGGTGGCGAAGGCCGGCAAGCCGCTGCTGATCATTGCCGAGGACGTCGATGGTGAAGCGCTGGCGACCCTCGTCGTCAACAACATCCGTGGCATCCTGAAGACGACGGCCGTCAAGGCCCCGGGCTTCGGCGACCGCCGCAAGGCGATGCTGGAAGACATCGCGATCCTCACGGGTGGCACGGTGATCGCGGAAGAGCTCGGCCTGAAGCTCGAGAACGCGACGTTGAAGGACCTCGGCCGCGCGAAGAAGATCGAAGTGGGCAAGGAAGACACGACGATCATCGACGGCCACGGCGAAAAGGCGTCGATCGAGGCCCGGGTCAAGAACGTGCGCAAGCAGATCGATGACGCGACGTCCGACTACGACAAGGAAAAGCTGCAGGAGCGCCTGGCCAAGCTGGCCGGCGGCGTGGCGGTGATCAAGGTGGGCGCCGCGACCGAAGTCGAGATGAAGGAGAAGAAGGCCCGCGTCGAGGACGCGCTGCACGCGACCCGCGCGGCCGTCGAGGAGGGCATCGTGCCGGG
>CAYGYQ010000035.1:2145-20582 GCA_964354035.1 uncultured Bordetella sp. | reverse complement strand
TCGTCAAGCGCGTCGTCGACCGGGTCGTGACGGTGGACGAAGCCTCGATCGCGCTAGCGATCCTGCGCCTGATCGAGCTCGAGAAGAGCGTCGTCGAAGGCGCCGGCGCGGCGCCGCTCGCGGCCTTCCTCGCGGGCCGGCTCGACGCGCTCAAGGGCAGGAAGGTGGTGCTCGCGTTGTGCGGGGGCAACATCGATACCTCCGCGCTGGGACGCATCATCGAGGTCGGTCTCGTCGCCGACGGACGCCTTTGCCGATTCACCGTGACGATCAGCGACCGGCCCGGCGGGCTCGCCCGGCTCGCCGAAATCATCGCGTCCACCGGCGCCTCGATCAAGGAGATCGTTCACGACCGCGCGTTCTCGGGACCCGATCTGTCCGCGGTGCGTGTCATCTGCGTCGCCGAAACCACAGGGCACGCGCACGTGGAGCGGCTGCATGCGGCGCTCGCGGCCGCAAACCTGCCGATCGATTCCGGGTTCGCGCGGTAGCGCGCCGGGCACCCCCCGCGAACGGGATGCCGGGACTTCCGGCAGCCGCTGGTCAGGCAACGGCGCGTCGCCGCCCGAACCATTGCCACGCCAGCATCGTGCCGACGCCGGCGAGACCGATCGCATCCGCCGCCGGTGCCGGGTAGACGAGCAGCAGTCCGCAGATGACGAGCGCCCAGCGCTCGACCTGGCCGCAGGAGCGCAGCAGCCACTTCTGCGCACCGGCCGCGAGCGCGCCGATCCCGATGCAGGCCGTCAAAGCAATCCACGCGACGTGCGGCCACGAGCCGTCCTTCGGCAGTTTCAGCAGCAGGCCGACGCCATCGGGATCGAGCACGAACACGAACGGCACGACGAACGCGGGGAGCGTGTACTTCCACGCCTGCAGCGTCGTCCGGTAGGGATCGCCGCCGGTGATGGCTGCAGCCGCGAACGGCGACAGCGCCGTTGGCGGCGACACCTCGGAGAGCACCGCGTAGTAGAAGATGAACATGTGCGCCGCGAAGTCGGGCACGCCGAGCTTGGTCAGCGCCGGCGCGGCGATCACCGCGCAGATGATGTAGCTCGCGGTCACCGGCACGGCGAGACCGATGACCCACACGATCAGTGCGGTGTACAGCGCGGTCAGGAACAGGCTGCCACCGGCATAGGCAATGACGATCGCGCTGAACTTGAGGCCGAGGCCGGTCTTGACCACGACGCCGACGATGATCCCGGCGGCCGCGCAGGTCGCGGCGACGTTCAGCATCTGGCCCGAACCGTCGCGCAGCGCGGCGACGACCTTGCGCCACCCCATCGCGGTGTCGCGGCGCAGGAACGACACCGCGAACGTGACGACGGTCGCCCAGAAGACCGCCAGCGTCGGCGAGAAGCCCCAGACCATGAACGCGACGATCGCGACCAGCGACACGAAGTGATACCAGTAGCGCTTCGTCAGCGTGGCGAGCTGCCCCTCGACCGCGTTGGCCACGTCCGCGAGGCCGAACCGGCGGGTGTCGAGCTCGACCATCAGGAACAGCGACAGGTAGTAGAGCAGCGTCGGCACGATCGCCATCAGCAGCACGTCGAGGTAGCTGATCTTCAGGAACTCCGCAATGAGGAAGGCGGCGGCGCCCAGCACGGGAGGCGAGATGATCGCGCCCAGCCCCCCCGCCGCGAGCAGGCCGCCGGCCGCCTCCGCGCCGTAGCCCGCGCGCTTCAGCATCGGATAGGCGACCGCGCCGATCGTCACCGTGGTCGCGACACCGGAGCCCGACGGGCCGCCGAGCAGAAACGATGCGAGCACCACCGTGCGCCCGGCGCCGCTGTGCCGGCTGCCCATCGCCGCGAAGCTCCAGTCGAGATAGAACTTGCCGGCGCCCGAATGCTGCAGAAAGGCGCCGTAGATCGTGAACAGGATGATGAGCGACGACGACACGTCGACCGCGGTGCCGAAGATGCCTTCGAGCGTCTGGTACATGAAGCCCGACAAGCTGGAGACGTCGTAGCCGCGGTGCGCCCACTGTCCGGGCAGCCACGGGCCGAGGAACCCGTAGGCGAGGAACAGTCCGATCACGAACAGCAGGATCCAGCCGGACGTGCGCCGCACCGCCTCCAGCACGAGCAGCACGAAGGTCACGCCGAAAAACATGTCCGCCTGGCTCGGCAGCGTGTTCCGGTCCCAGATGTCGTCGCCGCTCGCGAGCAGATAGACAATCGTCGCCACGCCCAGCGCGGCGCAGACGAGGTCCCACCACATCAGCCGGTTGCGGTAGCGGGCGGCGATCGGGAAGAGCAGGAAGACGAGCAGCAGCGTCCAGCCGACGTGGACGGGGCGCAGCACCTGCGCGGGGACGATCTCGATCGCCGCGTAGAGGTGGAACAGCGACATGCCGACCAGCAGCACGGTCGCGAGGTGCGCAAGGGCGCCGCGGTAACGGTTGGTGGCGCCCTCCTCTGCCTCGATGTACGTCGCCGCCCGCTGCAGGCGCTCGTCGGCGACGGCTTCGGTCGCTTCGACGCGCGTTGCCTGCCCAGCGGGGTCCGCCATCGGTCAGTTCACCTTGACGCCCTGTTCCTCGAGGTACTTCTTCGCGCCCGGATGGAAGGGGATCGGCGAGCCGCTCGACTGGCTTTTGAGCTCGATGTTCTGCGCCTCCTTGTGCACGGCGACGAGCTCGGGCTTCTTCTCGAACAGCGTCTTGACGATGTTGTACGCCATCGGGTCGCTCATCTTGTCGCTCGACACCAGGATGTTCCAGACGTCGACGCCGGTACTGGTCTTGTCCTGCCCGGCGTAGGTGCCGGCCGGAATCACGCCCTTCACGTAGAGCGGCCCGTACTTCTTGTTCATCGCGTCCGTCGCCTCGTCGTGGTCGATCATCTTGATCTTGATGCCAGGGGTAGCCGCGAGATCGGTGACCGCCGCGGTAGGCAATCCCCCGACCCAGAAGAAGGCGTCGAGCTTGCGGTCCTTCATCGCGTTGACCGATTCGGCGACACCGAGCCGCTCCTGCTTGATGTCCTTACGGCCGTCGATGCCCGCGGCCTCCAGCACGCGCATGGCCATGATCTCGGTACCGCTGCCGGCCGAGCCGGTCGACACGCGCTTGCCCTTGAGGTCCGACAGCTTGGCGATGCCCGTGCCGTCGATGGTGACCACATGCATCTTGTTGGGATAGAGCACCATCAGCGTCCGCAGGCTGACCTTGCCGTCCTTGAACTTGTCGATGCCCTCGTACGCTTCCCATCCGGCGTCGGCCATCGAGAAGGCGACCTCGGACTTGCCGGCGTTGATGAGCTTCAGGTTGTCGACGGAGCCCCCGGTCACCTCGGCGGTCGCCGAAAGGCCGGGGACGTACTTCGACAGGATGTTGGCCATGCCGCCACCCATCGGGTAATAGACGCCACCGGTGCCGCCGGTCGTGATCGAGATCCGGTTCTGCTGCTGGCCGAGCGCCGGCAACGACGATCCGAATGCGACGGCGGCCACCGCGACGGCGGCGAGTCGTACCAGGGGTTTGCGTAACGTTTGCATCGAGTCCTCCAGTTGGGTTTCCAGGCCCCGCGTCTTGGGTGCCAGTTCCTGCCAATATTACTCGAAAGCCGCCGCGGGAAAGATGGAGCAGCAGCAACTTTCCGTGATGCGCCCGCCACATCCGGCGGCGTACGTCGAAAGCCGGCGCTGACGCTGCCTTTCAGGCCGCGCCGGACAGGTCCGGCCGCGGCGCCTTGCGCTCCAGCACGCTGACACGCGTCGGGAATGTTCCCAGCTTGCGATCGAGAAAATAGTTGCGCAGCGTGCGCCCGATCGTGCGAAAGGCCATCTCCTCCCAGGGAATCTCATCTTCGCGGAACAGGCGCACTTCGAGGCTCTCCGGCCCAGGACCGAAATCCAGATCGACGAGCCGTGCGCGGAACATCATGTAGATCTGGCTGATCTGGGGCAGGCTGATCATGGTGTAGAGCGCGCCCACCTCGACCCGCGCGCTCGCTTCCTCGAGCGTTTCGCGCACCGCGCCCGCGGCGACGGTCTCGCCGTTCTCGAGGAAGCCCGCGGGCAGCGTCCACAGCCCGTGCCGCGGCTCGATCGCCCGCCGGCACAGCAGCACCTGGTCCTGCCATTCGGGCAGGCAGCCGACGACGACCTTCGGGTTCTGGTAGTGGATCGCCCCGCACGCGCCGCAGACGTGCCGCGGCAGATTGTCGCCGTCGGGAACGTGCAGGTCGATGCGGCCGGAGCCGCAGGCGCTGCAGAACTTGATGGTCATCGGAGCGGGACTTGCCATGGACGGGATTGTCGCAGATCGGAGTGCGCCCTTCGCGACCCGTCAGCCGGACGCGCGGAGTGCCGCGAACGCCTCGTCGACGATCGCGAGCGTGCGGTCGACGTCGGCGTCCGTGTGCGCGATCGAAATGTAGAACTTCTCGTTCGGGTTGACGACGAGGCCGCGTTTAAGAAGCTCCAGCGCCCAGCGGTAGCCCAGGTCCTTGTCCGCCGTCGTCAGATCCATCCAGGTGCGCAGCGGTCGCCGGTCGGTGAAACGCACGCCGAACACGGCGTCCTCACCCGGCGCCTGCACCGCGAAACCGTGCCGCGCGCCCGCCTCGACCAGACCCTGACGCAACCGCGCGCCGATGCGCGACAGGCGCTCGTAGACGCCGGGTTGCGACAGCACTTCGAGCGCCGCGCATCCCGCTGCGGCACAGACCGGATTGCCGTTGAGCGTGTTGGTCGCCCAGACCACACTGGCGCGGGGACGCGACCGCGCGTCGAGCACCGCCATCACGTCGCCGCTGCCGGCGATGGCGGCCATCGGAAAGCCGCCGCTCACCGCCTTGCCGTAGCAGGCGAGATCGGGCACGACGCCGTAGCGCTCCTGGGCGCCGCCCCAGGCGATGCGAAAGCCGGTGACGATCTCGTCAAAGACCAGGACGATGCCGTGCCGGCGCGTCACCTCGCGCACGGCCTCGAGGAACCCGGGCTCGGGCAGCAGCACGCGCTGCAGCGGCTCGACGATCACCGCCGCCAGCTCGTGCGCATGGCGCTCGATCATTGCGACGGCTTGCGCGGTCTCGTTGAACGGCGCGACCAGCACGGTTTCGCCGGCCTGCGGCGGCACCCCGACCGAATCCGGCTTCGCATGCGGATAATCCGACGCCACGGTGGGGACCGTCCCCCACAGCCCGTAGTCGTGCATGCCGTGCCACGCGCCTTCGAATTTCAGGATCTTGTTGCGGCCCGTGTACGCCCGCGCGATGCGCAGCGCGTAGAACGTGGCCTCCGTGCCCGAGCCCGTGTAATGGACAACGTCCGCGCAGGGGATCGCCTCGACCAGCCGCTGCGCCAGCACGATCTCCGGCTCGTTGAGGAAGTAATAGGTGGTGCCCTTCGGCAGCTGTGCCGCCACCGCCGCGGTGATCGCAGGATGCGCGTGGCCGAGGAGCGCCGGACCGGAGCTCAGGTGGTAGTCGAGATACTCGCGTCCGGCGACATCCCAGACGCGACTGCCTTCGCCGCGCGCGATGACGAGATTCAACTCCGGCGGAATGACGAACAGGCCGAGCCCGCCACCGGCGAGGTAGCGCCCGGCAGCGGCGAGCAGTGCGGATTGGCGTGCGGACGGGTTCATGGCGGCACTCACGGTCGCGTTGGCGGGAAGGCGCCGCGGTCCTGTACCCTTGCGGCGGCCCCCATTCTGCCCCGTTATCGGGGTCCTTGCGTATTCGCGCGAGCGCGCCGGCAAGCAGTGACGGACGGGCCCTATGCGCGAATGAATTCCTGGCGGTAGTACTTGAGCTCGGCGATCGACTCGTAGACGTCCGCCAGCGCCTCGTGCTTGCCTTCCTTCGGCACGCCTTTCATCAGGTCGGGCTTCCAGCGGCGCGCAAGTTCCTTCAGCGTCGATACGTCCAGGTTGCGATAATGGAAATAGTCCTCGAACGCCGGCATCCAGCGCGCGAGAAAACGGCGATCCTGGCAGATCGAGTTGCCGCACATCGGCGACGCCTTGGCCGGTACGTGCTCGCGCAGGAACGCGAGCGCCGCATGCTCCACGGCGGCCTCGTCCTGCAGCGCCGCTTTCACCTTGGCGATGAGACCCGAGCGTCCGTGCGTCCCCTGGTTCCACGCATCCATGCCGGCGAGAACGGCGTCGCTCTGGCGCACCACCCAGACCGGCGCCTCGGCGACCGTGTCGAGATCGCCGTCGGTCACGACCAGCGCGACCTCGATGATGCGATCGCTGTCGGGCTTGAGCCCCGTCATTTCCATGTCGATCCAGATGAGGCGGCTGGCGTCTTGAGGCATTGCGAATTCGCGTAAAATGGGACATGCATTCTCGCACACTCCGGAAGGCGCCGGCATTGCCGGCGGATCGTGACCGCTAGCGCCTTTGCCGTCCTGTTCGTCAGCGCGTTGGCGGTTTCGCTCGCACTGCGCGTGTGGCTCGCCTATCGTCACATGGGGCATGTCGCCGCATTCCGCGATGCGGTGCCGGCCGCGTTCGCCGAGCGCATCGGGTTGCCGGCGCACCGGAAGGCCGCGGACTACACGGTCGCGCGCACGCGGCTTTCCGTTGCCGAAACGCTTGCGGAAACGCTGGTGCTCGTCGCACTGACGCTGGGCGGCGGCCTCGCGGCGCTGGTCGCCTGGACCGAAGTCCTGCCGTTGGGCGGGATCGGACGCGACCTCATCCTGATCGTCGCGGTCGCGGTGATCTCGGGCATGGTCGGCCTGCCGTTCTCGTACGCGCAGACATTCGGCATCGAAGTCCGGTTCGGCTTCAATCGGACCACGCGCGGGCTCTGGCTCGCCGACCTCGCGAAAGGCATCCTGATCGGCGCCGCGCTGGGCCTGCCGCTCGCCGCGCTGGTGCTGTGGCTGATGCGCGCGGCCGGGCCGCTGTGGTGGGTCTGGGCGTGGGCGGCGTGGATCGCCTTCCAGTTCCTGCTGCTGGCGCTCTACCCCACCGTGATCGCGCCGCTGTTCAACAAGTTCTCGCCGCTGCCGGCGGGTGCCGCGCGCGATACGATCGAGGCGCTGCTCGCGCGCTGCGGCTTCGCCAACCGCGGTCTCTACGTCATGGACGGATCGCGTCGCTCGAGCCATGGCAACGCGTTCTTCACGGGCTTCGGGCGGGCGAAGCGCATCGTGTTCTTCGACACGCTGCTCGAGCGCCTGACGCCGGACGAGGTCGAGGCCGTGCTCGCGCACGAGCTCGGCCACTTCAAGCTGAGGCACGTGCTGAAACGGATGCTCTGGATGGCGGCCTTCTCGCTCGCCTTCCTGGCGCTGCTCGCCTGGCTCGCCGCATCGCCGTGGTTCTACGAAGGGCTCGGCGTGCCGCCGGCGCCGGACCGCCCCGGCGTTGCGCTGCTGCTGTTCTTCCTCGCGCTCCCCGTGTTCACGTTCTTCCTGGCGCCGCTGTCGTCGCTGTACTCGCGCCGGCACGAGTTCGAGGCCGATCTGTTCGCGGCGAAGAATGCGTCGGCGCGATCGCTCGTCCGCGCACTCGTGAAGCTGTACCAGGACAATGCCGCGACGCTCACGCCGGATCCCCTGTATTCGGCGTTTCACGACTCGCATCCGCCCGCCGCCGTGCGCATCGCGCGGCTCGAGGCCGCTTGACCCCCGGAACATGAAGAGCAGGTCCGGTATGCCGCGCGTGACCCCCATTCCCGCAGTGCTGACGCTCGCCGCCCGGCAATGCCGCCCCGGCGCACCGCAGCTCGCCGCCGACCCATTGCGCGACCGGCTCGCGAGCCTGCCCGGATGGACGCACGCCGGAAACCGGATCGAGAAAACCTTTCACTTCGTCGACTATCACCGGACGATTGCGTTCGTCAACGCGGTCGCCTCCGTCGCCGAGGCCGAGGACCATCATCCCGACCTGGCCGTGCACTACGATCGCTGCACCGTCGCCTGGTCGACGCACAGCGCGGGCGGGGTGACGCTGAACGACTGCATCTGTGCGGCGAAGGTCGAGGCACTGGCGGCGTGATGCGCGCCGCGCCGCCGGAGGCTGTCGGCACGCCCGAGCTGGAAGGCGGCCTCGTCACTGCCAGCCGCCGCCGGCACTATGCGGTGCTCCTGGACAGCGGGGCATCGCTCGAATGCCTGCTGAAGGGCCGCAGCACCACGCTGGCCTGTGGCGATCGCGTGCGCGTCGCGCGCGTGGCGGGTGGCGGGTCGATCGAAGCCGTCCTCCCCCGCACGACGCTCTTCTATCGTTCCGACACGTTCAAGGAGAAGCTGATCGCGGCCAACGTGACGCAGGTCGTCGGCGTCGTCGCGCCGGACCTGGGCGTCGACGAGGAGCTGGTCAACCGCTGGATCATCGGCGCCGAAGCCCAGGGCTGCCGTTTCGTGCTGGCCGCGAACAAGTCCGATCTGCCCGACTTCGCGGCGCTCCTCGCCCGCATGCAGCCCTTCGCCGCTCTGGGCTATGCGGTCGTGCCGATGTCGGCGAAGCGGGACATTGCGCCGCTCGTCCCCTATCTCCATGGGCAGCGCACCGTCCTCATCGGCCAGTCGGGGATGGGCAAGTCGACGATCCTCAACGCCATCGCGCCGCACGCGCAGGCCAAGACGGCGGAGGTCTCGGAGGCGCTCGCCACCGGCCGCCACACGACCTCGCAGTCGACGCTCTATCCGCTGCCGGAAAGCCAGGGCGGCGGCTGGGTTGTCGATTCGCCGGGGCTCAAGGTGTTCGGCCTCGGCCACGTCGCGCCCGAGACGATCGCCGATGCGTTCGTCGAGATCCGGCCGCTGCTGGGATGCTGCCGGTTTCGCGACTGCCGGCACGATCGCGAGCCCGGTTGCGCGGTATGGCAGGCGGTCGAAGCGGGCAAGGTGGCGCCCTACCGCGTGGCGCTGCTGCAGCGCCTGATCGGCGAAAGCCAGGCGGTGCGGACGCCGGGGCGATAGCGAACGCTGCTTACGGCGCCCAGTTCGCAAGCGTGAGCAGCAGGATCAGCAGCAGCCAGAGCACCAGCGCGCGCCAGACGAGCCCTACCACGCTTGGCAGGAGGTCCGCGTCGGCCTCGTCGCCCAGCCCGAGCTCCGGCCGGAATTCGGGCTCTCCCGTCACCGCCGGCAACGGGCCGCCGAGCCTCACGCCCAACGCGCCCCCGCCGCTCGCGAGCACGATGCCCGTGTGCTCGCCGCCCTCCTGTGCGGCCCACGCCTTCGCCTGGGTGCGCCAGCAGAACGCGGCATCCTCGAAATCGCCGACGATGGCGAACGACAATGCGGTAAGCCGTGCCGGAATCCAGTCGAGCAGCCAGAGCAGCGTCCGGGCCGGACCGCCGAATGCCGCGCGCGCCTGCGCGATCGGCGTGGTGTCCGCACCGCCCGGATCCGACCGCCATTCATCGGCGAGCAGGAGCGCGGCGCGGTAGAGCACCGCCCCCGCGGGCCCTGGCAATACCGTGAACCAGAACAGCGTCGCGAAGACCTGCCGATACGAATCCACGAGCCCGCGCTCGATGGCGAGCTTCGCGATCTCGCCGCTCGACAGCTGTGCGGTGGCGCCGCCGCGCCAGGCGGCGAGCGCACGCCGCGCCGCATTCAGGTCGTTCGCTTTCAATGCTTTCTCGACCGCGGTGTAGGAGTGGCTGAAACGCCGGAATCCCATCAGCAGGTAGAGCGCCGCGACATTCCAGACGAGCCCCAGCAGCGGATGCACCGCATCCAGCGCCAGGAACACGACCGCCGCGAGCAGCGCAGGCGGGGCCACGGTCGCGAGCGTCGCCACGAGGCCGTGCTGCGCGGTGCCGTCGTTGAGCTTGCGCTCGACTCCGCGCGCGTAACCGATGAAGAGGCCCTCCATCGCCACGCGCCAGTGAAACGCGCGCCATTGCTCGAGGCCCAGCGCGGCGAGGATCGCGATGATGTTCATCCGCGAAGGAACGCCTTGCTGACGTCGCGGAACAGCGGCGTGGCGGCCTCGGCCAGCCATTCGAACACGACCATCTCGCGAGTGACGATGCGCGCACCCTCCTGGCGCATCCGCGCCAGCGCGAGGTCGCGGTCAGCCACCCGCCGCGAGCCCACGGCATCGGCAACGACGTAGACCTCCTTGCCTTCCTCGAGCAGCTCGAGCGCGGTCTGCAGCAGGCAGACGTGCGTTTCGGTGCCAACCAGCACGATCTGCGCGCGATCGGCGCCCGGCAGGTTGGCGAGGCATTGCGCCGCGACGGCGGAAAAGTGCACCTTCGGCGCCACGGCGCCGTCCGGCAGGAGCTCGCGCACCCCCTTGACCGTGCGCCCGAGCCCCTGCGGATACTGCTCGACTGCCGCCACGGGAACGCCGATCTTCTGTGCGACCCGAATGAGCCAGGTGACGTTGGCCAGCAAGTGCTCGTGCTCGTGGATGACCGGCAGGAGCCGCTCCTGGAAGTCGATGACGAGCAGCAGCGAGCGCTGGGCGTCGATCAGCACGGTGCGCCCCCGCCACGGACGGCCGGCTCGATCATGTCTTGAGCTCTTCCCGATCGTAAAACTGCTCGAGCGCCTCGGGATTGGCGAGCGCCTCGATGTTCTTCACCGGGAGGCCGTGCACGATGTTGCGCACGGCCAGCTCCACGATCTTGTTGCTCTTCGTGCGGGGAATGTCGGTGACCTGCACGACCTTGGCCGGCACGTGCCGCGGCGTGGTGTTCACGCGGATGTGCTGCCTGATCCGGTCGGTGAGCGCCTGATCCAGCTTGACGCCGTCCTGCAGTCGCACGAACAGGATGACGCGACTGTCGCCGACCTCGCCGGGCGGCCAGTCCTGCCCGACGACGAGGCTTTCCATCACCTCGGGCAGCTGCTCGACCTGGCGGTAGATCTCGGCCGTGCCGATGCGCACGCCGCCGGGGTTGAGCGTCGCATCGGAGCGTCCGTGGAAGACCAGGCCGCCGTGTGCGGTCAGCTCGACGTAGTCGCCGTGACACCAGACGCCCGGAAAACGCTCGAAGTAGGTGGCGACATACTTCGCGTCACCGGGGTCGTTCCAGAATCGCACCGGCATCGACGGAAACGGCGCCGTGCACACGAGCTCGCCCTTCAGTTGGCTGCCGGCCGCGATCGGCTTGCCGTCGTCATCGTAGACGTCGACCTGCATGCCGAGGCCGCGACACTGCAGCTCGCCGCGCCACACCGGCAGCGTCGGGCAACCGAGCGCGAAGCAGGACACGATGTCGGTGCCTCCGGCGATCGACGACAGGCAGAGATCGCCTTTCACGCACTGGTAGACGTAATCGAAGCTCTCCGGCGCGAGCGGGCTGCCGGTCGAGAACAGCGTCCGCAGATCCGTGAGCGCGAAGTCCTTGCACGGGACGACGCCGATCTTCTTCGCGTGATCGACGTATTTGGCCGACGTGCCGAAATGCGTGGCCCGCTCGGCTTCGGAAAAATCCCACAGCACCTTGCCGCGGTCGATGAAGGGGGACCCGTCGTAGAGCAGCAGCGTTGCGCCCGCGCCGAGGCCCGAGGCGAGCCAGTTCCACATCATCCAGCCGCAGGTCGTGAAGTAGAACAGGCGGTCGCCCGCCTTGAGATCGCCGTGCAGCAGGTGTTCCTTCAGGTGCTGCAGCAGCGTGCCGCCGGCGCCGTGCACGAGGCATTTCGGGATGCCGGTCGTTCCCGACGAGAAGAGAATGTAGAGTGGATGGTCGAACGGCAGGCGGACATAGTCGATGGGACCGGCGGCGTGCGGCGCCAGGAACGCATCCCAGGCGATCGAGCCGCGCACGCGCGAGGCGTCCTGCGGCCCCAGCCCCGTGGCCTCCAGATACGGAATCACGACCACGCGCTCGACCGTCGGCAGCTGGGCGACGATTTCGGCCACCTTGTCCAGGATCGGCAGCGCCTTGCCGTTGTACCAGTAGCCGTCGACGGTGACGAACACGCGCGGCTCGATCTGGCCGAAGCGATCGAGCACGCCCTGCACCCCGAAGTCCGGCGAGCAGGACGACCAGACCGCGCCAAGGCTCGCCGCGCCCAGCATCGCCTGCATCGCCTCGGGCATGTTGGGAACGTAGGCGGCCACCCGGTCGCCCGCGGCCACGCCCGCGGCCTTCAGCGCGGCCGCCACCCGCGACGTCGTCGCCACGAGTTCCGCGTGCGACACGCGGCGGGCGAGCTTGTCCTCGCCGCGGAAGACCAGCGCGTCGCCGCCGTCGTCGGCCGCGCGCCGGGTGAGCAGGTTCTCCGCGAAGTTCAGGCGCGCGTCGGGAAACCATCGGGCGCCCGGCATCCGGGTCGGATCGACGAGCGTGCGCTCGCCGCGCGTGCCGACCACGCGGGCATAGTCCCAGACTTCGCGCCAGAACGCCTCGCGCTCCTCGTTCGACCAGCGCCAGAGCGCCGCGTAATCGGACAGCGAACGCCCGGACCGCGTCGCCGCGCGCCGGGAGAATTCGGTGATGTTCGCCTGCGCGATGCGGTCCGCAGACGGCTGCCAGAGCATCGTGTCGGTGGTCATTTCGCTTCCAGTGCCCGCAGCGGCGCCGCGACCGCATCGGGCACCGGCACGCTGCGGCCGCTCGCCAGATCGATCCAGACCATCTTCGCCGCGCCGTCCGCGTATTTCCTGCCGTTCATCCAGATTTCGTAATAGCTGCCGATGCTGGTGCGGCCCGGGTCGCCGAGATACATCCGCACCTCGATGTCGCCGGGATAGACCAATGGCTCGAGGAACGTGCAGCTCGCGTTGACGATCACCGGGTCGGAACTCTCGTAGGCGTCGCCGGCGGGATGCAATCCGTAGACCCACTCGATCCGCGCCTGCTCGAGATAGCGGAAGTAGGTGACGTTGTTGACGTGGCCCAGCGCGTCCATGTCGCCCCACCGGATCGACTGGCGCGACGTGTGAACGAGTAGTCGGGGCTTGTGCGTCATGGCGTGTTTCCGGCGGCGCGGATCGTTTCCGGCAAGGCGCCCGGCTCGATCACCGAACACTGCCGCTCCTTCGGCATTATACAATTCCACACTTTCGACCGAGTTACGCAGCCGCGTTCGAGCGAGGAGTGGCCAACGTGCAACGCGAAGCCATGGAATACGACGTCGTGATCGTCGGCGGCGGCCCGTCCGGGCTCGCCGCGGCGATCCGCCTCAAGCAACGCGCCGCCGAAGCCGGCCGCGAAGTCGCGGTCTGCGTGCTCGAGAAAGGCTCCGAGATCGGCGCGCACATTTTGTCGGGCGCGGTCATGGACCCGCGCGCACTGAGCGAGCTCCTGCCCGACTGGAAGGCGCGGGGCGCACCGCTCGCGACGCCGGTTGCCGAGGATCGCTTCTACCTGCTCACGAAGTCGAAGGCGATCAACAACCCGCACTGGCTGCTGCCGGACTGCTTCAGCAACGACGGGTGCTACGTCGTGAGCCTCGCCAACGTTGCCCGCTGGCTGGGACGAGAGGCCGAGGCGCTCGGCGTCGAGATCTTCCCCGGATTCGCGGCCGCCGAGGTCCTCTACGACGAAGCTGGCGCAGTGCGCGGCGTGGCGACCGGCGACATGGGCGTGGGCAGGAACGGGGAGCGGACCGACCTGTTCCAGCCCGGCGTCGAGCTCGTCGGCAAGTACACGCTGTTCGCGGAAGGGGCGCGCGGGCATCTCGGCAAGGAGGTCGTCGCCCGCTATCGCCTCGACGACGGGCGCGATCCGCAGACCTGGGGCATCGGCATCAAGGAGTTGTGGGAAATCGACGCGGCGAAGCACGTGCCGGGACTCGTCGTGCACAGCGCCGGCTGGCCGCTCGACCGCGCGACCTATGGTGGCGGCTTCATGTATCACCAGGAGGACCGCCTGGTTTCGGTAGGGCTGGTCGTCGGGCTGGGCTACACCAATCCCTGGCTCGAGCCGTTCCAGGAATTCCAGCGCTACAAGACGCACCCGTTGCTGCGCGGCTTTCTCGATGGCGGCAAGCGGATCGCCTACGGCGCGCGCGCGATCAACGCCAGCGGCCTGCAGTCGCTGCCGCAGCTCGCGTTCCCCGGCGGAGCGCTCGTGGGTTGCGACGCCGGCTTCCTGAACGCGCCGCGCATCAAGGGCTCGCACGCGGCGATCAAGTCGGGGATGCTGGCCGGCGAGGCGGCGTTCGACGCCGTGGCGGCCGGGCGCGGCCGCGACGAGCTCACCGCATACCCGGCGGCGTTCGCCGCCTCCTGGCTCCACGACGAGCTCCATCGCGCGCGCAATTTCAAGCCGTATCTCGACCGCGGACTATTGACCGGCGCGCTGCTCTGGGGCATCGATCAACTGGTGTTCCGCGGCCGGACGCCGTGGACGCTGCGACGGCGGCAGGCCGACCACGAGAAACTGAAGCCCGCGGCCGAATGCAATCCGATCGAATACCCGAAGCCGGACAGCGTGCTGACATTCGACAAGCTGTCGTCGGTGTTCCTCTCGAACACCAGCCACGAGGAAAACCAGCCGGTGCACCTGCGACTTGCCGACGCCGCGGTGCCGACGGACGTCAACCTCGCCCTCTACGCCGGTCCCGAGCAACGGTATTGCCCGGCGGGCGTCTACGAGTTCGTCGACCGGGAAGACGGCTCGGGCAGGCGGCTGCAGATCAACGCCGCCAATTGCGTGCACTGCAAGACCTGCGACATCAAGGACCCGCGCCAGAACATCCGTTGGGTGACGCCCGAAGGCGGCGGCGGGCCGAACTACCCGAACATGTAGGCCGTCGGCCCCTCGACTCACTGCGCCGTTGACGTCCCTTTGGCGGATGCCGGCTCGTCCCTGCGCCAGCGCTCGAGGACCTCGAACGGCGACCAGATGAACTCGGCTTGCTCGTCGAGCGGCTCCTTCAGCTGGATCGTGTGCACGGACGTGCTTGAACGCACGGAAAGGCGATCCTCGGGTGCCAGCCCGCGCACCGGCAGGACCAGCGTCTTCATCGGCAGCACCGGATGTGTTGCACTCTGCGGAAGATAAAGTGCGGCGAAACGCGTGGGCGCGCTACCGGGCGATCCGGCGGGGCGCGACTCGGAATCGGGGACGACGACGACCCAACGCGGATCCCGGCCGAGGTACTCTACGCCGATCTCGACGCGTTTGCCCGCCAGCCTCTTCTTGACGCGGCGCACCACTGCCAGCGTCCACGGTGCGGCGGCATTTTCACGGAAGGCAATCAAGCTGCCGGGCATGATCGGATTCGTACCGAGCGTCGGCCCATGCAACCGGCAACCCGAATCGCTGTGGTCCACCATCGTCAAGGGCGGATGCGCCGCAACGACGCCGGGATACGACCACTGGGTGATCGTGCTCTCGCCGCCCGTGTTGCCGTCCGCCGAATTTGCGGCAGACCCGCCATACCCCATGATCGTTATGCCTTCGCCCGTTGCCGTGGTTCCAGGCGCCGTGGCTACCGCGACTTCCGGTTTGTTGCGCATCGTGCGCAGGATTTGTTGCAGTCCCACTGCGACTTCGACCGTGAGTGCCACCGGCTTGCGCTCGCCCCGGCGCTTGATCACCTGCCGCCCCGGAGAGCAAAGGTCGCCGATTTTGCCCAGCAGCTTGAGCTGACGTCCGGGTCCCAACGTCGAACCCTCGGTCGGGCGGCCGGGAACCTCGCGCAGCATCGCGATTTCGTCGTGTATCGCGGCCAGGAAGGGGGCTATGTCGAGGCAAAGACTCGAGCCTCCCGAATCGGGATTCGACCGCACAAGTCCCGCAACACCGTCCGCAGCGACAACAAACCGGGGGGTTGCGCTTCGACCCGGATTTTCCTCCAGCACGAGTGCCCCTGACCAGCGTGGCAGGCTCTGATTGATCCAGAGCGCGTTGTGGAAAGGGAAATGCCCGCCATTCAGGAGGTCCTGCAACAGCACGTGGATGTACTCGCGCTCCGGGGTGGTGTCTACAACGCTCGCGGAGTGACGACGGTTCACCGGGAGGTTGTCGTGCAGCAGCTCGCGGGATTGCGCGAACCGGTAGACCTCGTGCAGCTCTTTCCAGGGGAACCTGGTGGACCGCTCGTCGACAAACGGCCGCAGTGCCAGCTCGACCTGCCGGTGCTGAAACAGCCGCACCACGACCAAGGGGAGATATTCGCGCCAGCCCTTGAACCGCGGGCCATTGTGCATCGATCCCAGGAACCTGGTGTGGGCCCGGCCTAACGACCGGCAAAGCTCGAACGCCGCCTGCCAGGACTGCGTCTCGAGCGAGGGCGACTGGGGGTCCCTGACGACGTCGTTGCAGAGCAGCGCATCGACGAGCTTCCGTACGCGCTCGTCGAGCGCCAGCAGGGCCCGCAGCCGATCGAGACTGGGGCCGCCCTGGGTGATGGGGTCGGCAAGTGTCTCGCACACGGCCACTTGCGCCGCGATCGGGTCGTCATGGGGCAATGTGCGCCAAAACGCCTCGGCCGCTTCCACATCGGTCAGCGGACCGGCCGATTCGGATCTTGCGGAGGTCAAAAAGGCGAACATGCGCATGCCTGCCAAGTCTTGGGTGACCAATGTGAAGCACACATTGTGCCACCCCGACCCATTGGGCCCCCCGGCCGGGGCTGGCCACCCCTCGCGGCCCGGGCTGGCTATCCCCCCGCGACCCCCGTCCCTACCTCCGGCACGGCCCGCGCTGCGATACGCGCGGCGAGGTTGAGCGCCGCCAGGAGGCCATCGACCCGGGCGACGTTGCGGCCGACGATGTCGAACGCGCTGCCGCTCGCACACGTGGTCACGGGCACCGGCAGTCCGCCGTGAAGCGTAACGCCGTTGTCGAAGCCCATGAGCTTCATCGCGATCTGCCCTTGGTCGTGGTACATCGACACCACCGCGTCGAAATCGCCGCGGCGGGCGGCGAGAAACAGGGTGTCGGGCGACAGTGGACCGCGGGCGTCGATGCCCTCCTGCCGCGACCTCTTGATTGCGGGGGCGATGGTGTCGATCTCCTCGCGCCCGATCGAGCCGCTGTCCCCCGCGTGCGGATTGAGCCCCGCGACGGCGATGCGCGGTGCCGCGATACCCGCGGCCTTGAGATAGCGATCCGCGATGCGCACGGCGGATAGGACGCCTTCGCCCGTGATCGCGTCGGCCACGGCGCGCAGCGGAATGTGCGACGTGACGCGCGATGTCCACAAGGCGCCCGTGACGTTGAACTCGCTGACGAAGCCCGTGACGCCGAATTTCTCCTGCAGGTAACGAAGCTCGTCCTCCTGCGCGAGGCCGCCCAGGCGCAGCGCATGCTTGTTGAGCGGCGCGAACACGATGCCGTCGACCTCGCCACGTTTCGCGGCGTCGGCCGCCGTTTCGAGCGCGGTCAACGCTGCGCGCCCCGCCGCCTGCGTCGCCTCGCCCGGCGTAATGGCCTTGGCGGCGATGAGGTCGAGCGCCACGAGCGTCGGACGACCCGGCTCGAACCGCAGCGACCCTGGCGCGCAGCGGAGCATGTCGACTCGCGCGCCGGCGACACGTTCACCTTCCGCCAGCATGGTCGGATCGGTGTAGACGACAACATCGGCCGCCGCGCGTGTTTCAGGTCGCGTGAGCAGCTTGACCGCAATCTCGGGACCGATGCCGTTGGGATCGCCGAGCAGGAAAGCAAGCCGCGGCCGACGGCCGGCGACGGTCCCGCCCGAATCAGTCGACACGTATGTTCGCCGTCTTGATCAGCTTGCCGAAGCGGTCGAATTCCTCGCGGTTCATCTGCGCGAACTGCTCGATCGTCAGCTTGCCGGGCTCGCCGCCGAGGCCGCGCAGCCGTGCCTGCACGTCGGGCAGCGCCAGTGCCTTCATCAGCTCGGCGTGGAGCTGCTCGACGATCGCCTTCGGCGTGCCGCCGGTGACGAACAGTCCGTACCACGTCGTCATTTCCGCAGCGGGATAGCCGACTTCGGCGATGGTCGGCACGTTCGGCAATTCGGCGGAGCGCGCGGTCGCGGTGACCGCGAGCGGACGAAACTTGCCGGCCTTGATCTGCGACATCGCGGAGGACGTCGTGTCGAACATCATCTGCACTTCGCCGGAGAGCAGGTCGATGTGCGCCTGGCTGCT
Organism: uncultured Bordetella sp.; assembly: GCA_964354035.1. Lineage (GTDB taxonomy): Bacteria > Pseudomonadota > Gammaproteobacteria > Burkholderiales > Casimicrobiaceae > CAIWHR01. The sequence continues at coordinate 2,623 of CAYGYQ010000035.1, read as the reverse complement.
GCCCTTGTAAGGGATGTGCGTGGTCTTCACGCCGGCGGCGAGGTCGAACGCTTCGCCGGCGATGTGCTGCGTGCTGCCCACACCCGACGACGCGTACTTGATGTCGCCCGGCTTCGCCCTGGCCGCCGTGACCAGGTCCTTCACGCTCATGTACGGCGTGACCGCGCCGACGACCAGCACGTTGGGCACCACGACGACCAGACCCACCGGCTGCAGCTGCTTCAGCGGATCGTAGCCGAGCTTGATGAGGTGCGGGGCAATGGCCTGGCCGGTGTTGGTGGCGACGAGCAGCGTGTGGCCGTCCGGCGCGGCCTTCGCGACCAGATCCGCCGCGATCGTGTTCGAGGCGCCGGGCTTGTTCTCGACGATGAACGACTGCTTCATTGACTCCTGGAACTTTTCCGCGAGCATCCGCGCGATGATGTCCGTGCCGCCGCCGGCGTTCGCGCCGACCAGGATCCTGACCGTCCGTGTCGGG
>CAYGYQ010000035.1:0-2045 GCA_964354035.1 uncultured Bordetella sp. | reverse complement strand
GACAATAGGCGCCGTGGCGAGAGAACTGTTCCGTTTCGATTGCGCAACGTCCGTCGCCGATTGGTCGGCCATCGATGACAGCGTGATGGGCGGCGTTTCGCTGAGCCGCCTGCGGTACGATCCCGCCGGCCACGCCGTGTTCGAGGGCACCGTTTCGCTGGAGCGCAACGGGGGCTTTGCCTCGGTCCGCTCGCGCCCGCTGGATCTCGGTTCCCCGGGCGCCACCGCCTGGTTGCTCGACACACGCGGCGACGGCAAGCGGTACAAGCTCAATCTGCGCACCGACGATGCTTTCGATGGCGTGAACTATCAGGCCGCCTTCGAGGCGCCCGAGGGCATCTGGACTGTGGTGCGGCTGCCGCTGTCCGGGTTCCGTCCGACCTTTCGCGGCCGCAGCGTTCCGCGCGCGCCACCGCTCGACCCTGCCCGGGTACGGCAGGTCGGACTCATGATCGCCGACGGACAGGCCGGGGCCTTTGCCTTGGCCCTGCGCTCGATCCGGGTCGAATGACCGGCTCTCCGGGTCCGGTTCCAGGATTCGAAACTGCTCCGGATCCCGGAAAAATCGAATACAGTGTTCTCCGCGAGTTCGCGTGCACGAATACCGCGCCTCGCACCGGGTTCCGTCACCAGTTCGGCTGAGTCCAGCGGTAGCGTGGTCACCAGCCGGCGTATCGAGGAGCATGGCCCGATGCAACGCAACGACCCCAGTTTCCTGCCGCAGATCCGGCAGTTCCTGTACACCGCGGTCCTGTCCGACGTGCTGGACGAGCTGGGCTTTCGCGACCAGGCGATGCCGCCCTCGATCCGGCCACTCGACGAGGACATCATGCTCGCCGGCTTCGCCCGGACCGGCCTGTACCGCGAGGTGTTCCGCGCCGTGCCCGACGAGAATCCCTACGAGCTCGAAATCGCCCTCGTCGACGACCTCAAGCCCGACGAGATCGCGGTCTTCGGTTGCTGCGGCTCGCACCGCATCGCGCCCTGGGGAGAGCTGCTCTCGACCGCATCCCGGGCACGCGGCGCTGCCGGGTGCGTGACCGATGGCATGGTCCGTGATATCCGTGCCATCCGGGCCATGCGCTTTCCGGTCTTTCACGGCGGCATTGCGCCTCTCGACTCGAAAGGTCGCGGCAAGGTCGCCGAGATCGACACGCCCATACGGTGCGGCGGGGTCGCCGTCGCCACGGGCGACCTCGTCGTGGGCGACGCCGACGGCGTCATCGTCGTGCCACGGGCCGTCGAAGAAGACGCGCTGCGACGGGCGTTCGCCAAGGTGACGGGGGAAAACACCACCCGCGACGAACTGGCCGCAGGTGCGAAGCTCGCGGACGTCTTCGCCAAATACCGCATTCTCTGACCAGGTCCGGCCGCAGGACTGCGTCTGCGCACTTTCGCATCGGCGCCACGGGAGAGCCAATGAGCCAGCACACCCCGCTTGAACTGCACGTCCCCGAGCCGTCCGGGCGACCCGGGCACACGTCGGACTTCTCGTACCTGCATCTCTCGCCCGCCGGCGCCGTGCGCCGGCCGCCGGTGGACGCGCGGCCGGCCGAAACCGGCGACGTCGCCGAGGCGCTCGTGCGGGTGCTCGACGACGACGGCCGGGCCGTCGGGCCCTGGGATCCGCATGCGGATCCGGCCGTGCTGCAGGCCGGCTTGCGTACGATGCTGACCACGCGCGCTTTCGACGCGCGCATGCTGACGGCGCAACGACAGAAGAAGCTGTCGTTCTACATGCAATGCCTGGGCGAGGAGGCGATCGGCATCGGCCAGGCGATGGCGCTCGAGCCCGCGGACATGTGCTTTCCCACCTACCGGCAGCAGGGGATCCTGATTGCCCGCGGTTACGGTCTCGTCGACATGATGTGCCAGCTGTTCTCTAACGACCGCGATCCGGTGCTCGGACGGCAGATGCCGGTCATGTACACGTCGCGCCGGCACGGCTTTTTCTCGCTTTCCGGCAACCTCGGCACGCAGTACATCCAGGCGGTCGGCTGGGCCATGGCGTCGGCGATCAAGGGCGACACGCGCATCGCCTCGGC
>CAYGYQ010000034.1:2911-20840 GCA_964354035.1 uncultured Bordetella sp. | reverse complement strand
GCTCGACTATGCCGACGCGAGCGCCTTCACGCGCGCCTTCCGGCGCTGGAGCGGCACCACGCCGGCCCGATGGCGGGCGAAGCAACGCTACAGGATTGCACGCGAACTCGCAGAAGGAGCGAATCATGGCTAGGAAAGCGACCAAGTCGAGTGAAAATATCTTCCTGGACCTGGGCTTCGCGCCGCACGAGGCGGAAGTCATGCTGCTGCGCGCAAGACTGGCCGAAGCGTTGCGCGAATGGATCGAACGGGAGAAGCTCACACAGGCACAGGCGTCGAAGCGCCTGGGAATCACACAGCCACGCGTGTCGGAGATCACACGCGGCAAAGTCGAATTGCTGTCCCTGGACTATCTGGCGGGACTGTGCGCCAAGGCCGGCATCCCGATCGGTTTGAGACTCGCAGCCTGAGGTCAACCCGTGACGAAGAGCACCCAGGGCGTGCCGATCAGCAGGAACACCGCCAAGAAGGCGAGCGTGGTGAAGAACCCCAGCTGGTAGAGCTCGCGCTGCGTGAGATAGCCGCTCGCCACGAAGATGATGTTCTGGCTTCCGGCCTGCGGGGTGATCACCGAAAAATAGCTGCTCGCGAAGAGCAGGCCGAAGGCCATCAGCGGCGCGGGCACCCCGCCGCGAATGCCGACGTCGAGGAAGACGCCGAGCAGCGCCAGCACCTGCGAGGTCTGGCTCACGAACAGGTAGTGGATGCCGACGTAGAGGGCGATCAGCGTGACGTACGTGGCCGGCCACGACAGGCCGCCCAGGCGCGAGGCGAGGCGCTCGCCCACATAGCCCATGAAGCCGAGCTCGTTCAGCTGCCCGCTAAGGGCGAAGAGCACCGCGAGCCAGAGGAAGGTCGCCAGCGTTTCGCCCTGCTCGGCGATGTCGTCGAGCGTGAGCACGCCCGCCACCAGCAGCACGCCGAAACCCATGAACGCTATGCTGGTCACGTTGAGCTTCAGCGCGTCGGCGAACACCCAGCCGGCGACCATCACCACGAAAGTCACGGCCGTGATCCGCTCGCCGCGCGACATCGTCCCCATGCCGGCGAGTTCCCTGCGTGCCGCCGCGGGGGCTTCAGGCGTCGCCCCGACGCGGGGCGGAAAGAGCTTCGCAACCAGCGGAGGAATCATCCCGATGGCGATGAGCGCCGGCACGCAGGAGGCGAGGAGCCAGGACCCGAATCCGATCTCGAGCCCGAATTTCTGCGCGATCTGCACGGCGACCGGGTTGGCGGAGGTGGCCGTCATCCAGAGGGCGGAAGAGACGGCGAGACTCGCCATCGCGCAAAACATGAGGTAACCGCCGAGCCGCCGTCCCTCGTGGTCCTCGGGGTTGGAGCCCGCTCCCCTGGAGACGGACAGCACGATCGGGAAGAGCACGCCGCCGCGCGCCGTGTTGCTGGGGAACGCCGGTGCGATGGCCGCGTCGGTCAACACGATGCTGTAGGCGAGGCCCAGCGAGGAGCCGCCGAAACGGCTCACCATGAAGAGGCTGATCCGCCGGCCGAGCCCGGACTTGACCACGGCCTGCGCGACGATGAAGGCGATCACCACGAGCAGCACGCTCGTATTGGCGAAGCCCGAGAAGGCCTGCGCCGGCGTGATCGTCCCGGTGAGAACGACGGTCCCCACGGCGATCATCGCGGCCGTGAGCAGTGGGAACGCGCCGAGGAGCACCGACACAATGGCTGCGGCGAACACCGCGAACAGGTGCCACGCCGGCGCCGTAAGGCCGGCCGGCACCGGGGTGAACCAGATGCCGATCGCGATTGCGAAGGGCGCCGCGCGCTTGGCGAGCAAACCGGGGGCGATCATGGCCGCGCGCCTCCCGCGGTGGGTTGGCCGGGCCGAACGCGGCCCTTGAGCCCGACCGCGCTCCCCTGGATCGAGCCATCCTCCGCCTCCAGCACGAACTGCCAGGAGAACTCATAGGTACCCGTGGCGCCGGCATACCGGCCGGTGCCGCCCAGGATCGTTCCCGTGATGCGGTTCCGCGCCGCGGTGCCCTCGCCCTTCAACTCGGTGAACACCTGATCGCCGCGCTCGTCCGTCCAGACGCTTCGGCCCTGCAGCCCTGTTTCGCTGTCGACGAGCGCTATCACTTCCGAACGGAACCCGACGCCGGGACGCCCCGGCCCGGTCAGCAGCATGGTCCCTCTAAGATCGATGGTCGAGCCCCGGCGATCGGCGCCGAGGGGAATGGTCCGGCGGGTGCCGGCCGCATTCCAGGAGCCCTCGAACTCCCGCCACTCGCCGGAAGTCATCGCGGGCTTCGGTGGTTCCGCCACTGGACCGCAGGCGGCCGCCGCAAACGCCAGGGCAACCAGGACGGGGCGCCCCCACGCGCACCGAACCGATAAGTGAGAGTCCACGTTTCCTCCCGTCGATGCTTCCCGACCGCTCACCCGTGTCGATCGACCGCCTGCGCGCGCTGCCACGGCCAGCGTCCGCTCACCTCCAGCTCGAGTGCGAAGCTCAGGAGCGTGCGGATCGCCACGATGAGGGCGAGCACGCCCAGATTCTGCAGCGTGGGTTCGATGGCCACCGTCCCGATGATGTCGGCGATCACCAGCAGCTCGAGCCCGAGCAGGATCGCCCGGCCGAGGTCGGCCCGCAGGGCATGGTACGCGTCCTGGAAGACGGCGCCGCGCACGAGGCGTCTGCCGAAAGCCACTGCCGCAAGGAACGCGCCGAGCAGAAGCACCCCTACGCCAATGAACTCGACGACGCGGGCAGCCGCAACGACAAAGTGTTCGTAGTCCATGATGACTCGACCGCTCAGTTGAGGTCACGCAGGCCGTGGACCGGCATTGATCACATCAGTCCGGCCCGCCGCCTGTTACCTTCTTGCCCTGGAACTCTTCGATGACATCGGCCACCGAGATCCTGCGGCCGAAGTAGCCAAGGCGCTCCTCCAGGCCTTCGGCGCGCAGGATGTCGCGCACCGCAGCATGCGCCGCGACGAGCCGGAGGCGCATCCCCGCCGCCTGCAGTTCCGCGTGCAGGGTCGCCAGCATGCGCACGCCGGCCAGGTCGACGGCGGGTGAGATGGACAAATCGCACACCGCCAGCTTCAGCGGTTCGGTGGCGGAGCGGATCTTCGCCCAGACGGCATCGCGCACATGGTCGACATTGAAGTAGAGCAGCGACGCCTCGACGCGGAATATCAGCGCACCCGATACCGGCTCGTTGTCCGAATTGCGCTCGATGTCGGAGTAGCCCCGGGTGCCGGGGATGCGGCCAAGGAAAGCCACGTGCGGGTGCGCGGCACGCCGTATCAGCAACAGCAGCGACACCAGGACCGCCACGATCACGCCCTTGAGAATGCCCAACAGCAGCACGGCGGCGAAGGCGACCATCGACACGGCGAATTCGAAGCGACTCACGCGCCATACGTGACGCAGTTCGGTGATGTTGATCAGTCCCTTGACGGCCACCAGCACGATGGCCGCGAGCACGACATTGGGCAGGTTGCTCAGCAACCCGGTCAGGTACATGAGGCATACGGCGATCGTGACCGAGGCGAACACCAGCGCCAGCGGCGTCTTCGCGCCGGCCTTGTCGTTCACCGAGGACTGCGACAGGCCGCCCGCCACCGGGTAGGCCTGGAACAACGCCGCGCCCAGATTCGCCGCGCCGAGGCCGAGCAGTTCCTGACGCGGATCGACTTCGTCGCCATGCGCCTGCGCCAGGGCCCGCGCCGCGGAAACGCTCTCCACGTACGCCAGCAGCAGGCACGCGAACGCGAGGGGAATCACGCCGTCCACATCCTTCAGTCGCAGTTCCGGCAAGCGGAAGTCGGGCAAGCCGGTCGGCAATGCACCGACGACCTTGAAGCCAAGATCGACCAGTGGCGTCACCGACAGCACGACGATGGATAGCACCACCACGAACAGCGCAATCGGGCGGCCCGGCAGGAACTTCTCCCCGAGCAGCAGCACCGCGAGGGCGGCGAGGCCGAAAGCCAGCACGGCGAGGTTGGTTTCGGGAAGCTGGCCGCCCAGGATGACGACGCGCTCGAAGAAGTGTTCCCCACCGCCCTTGACCCCGAACAGCTTGGGCAGCTGGGTCATCGCAATGGTCAGCGCCGCGCCGGCCTTGAAGCCGAGCAGAATGGTCTCGCTGATGAAATTGACCAGGGAGCTCAATCGGAAAATCCACGCCAGCAGGCACATGGCCGCGATGACCAGCGCGGTCAACGCCGCGATATCGACCCAGCGCGCCGGATCGCCGGCCGCCATGCCCGCCACCGTGACGCCGACGAGCATCGAGATCGCGGAGGTGGGCCCGATCGCAAGCTGCCGCGACGAGCCGAACAGCGCATAGAAAAGGCCGCCCACCAGATAGCAGTAGATCCCGTATTGCGGCGGCAGGCCGGCGAGCGACGCGTAGGCGAGCGACACCGGAATGCCGTAGGCAGCCAGCGTCACGCCGGCGATCGCGTCGCGCGGAAGCCACTGCGCGCGATACGCAGCGAGCCACTGCGCCGGGGGAAACGCCGCGCGCCATCCGCGGACCGGGGTTCTGATCGCAGGTTCGCTCGCCGGTCTCGCTTCTTCAGTCATGACGTTGTCCCCTTGGCGCTTGTCCCTGCGTCCTGCTCGACGGTGAAGCCAAGCCTTCCATCCAACTCACAGATCTTCCTCCACCAGCGCCTTGATGCGTCCGGCCTTCACCGCCGCCACCAACGCCGCGTGGTCGCGCACCGTCTGGTCCGCGTACGCCAGCGCGAACTTGCCGATGGCCCGGTCGAAAACGTCTGTTTTGCCGAGATAGCCGCTGATCTTCGCCGCGTCCCCGGACTTGGCGTGGGCGCGGGCCAGCACCGTCCCGCAGATTGCCGCGTAGCGCTTCAATCCCGCAGCCGTCGCTCCCTCGATCGGGATGGAAAATTTCATGTCCCGCAACTGTCGCCCGAAGAAGTGGTAACCGCGCTGCCCCGCGGTCCAGCCCAGGAAAATGTCGCTCGAGGTCTGCATCAGCCGTTGCCCCACGACGACCCGCTGGCCCTGATTTTCGTAGACGCTCTTGCCTGCATAAGGCGCGAGCACTGAAGGGCATGCCTCCTTGAATTGCAGCAGGAGCGGATGGCCTTCCGGGGAGAAGAACAAGGCAACCAGGCAGCGCGTGCCGACACTGCCGATGCCGACGACTTTCACCGCGAAATCCTCCAGCCGGTAGCGATCGAACAGCACGCGGCGATCGTCGGGCAACGAGAGGCGATAGTCCTCCATGCCGTCGCGGAATCTCTCCTCCACACCCTTTTCTGCGACATGGAAGAGCACCGGGGGCTGCTCGACCAGACGGCGCCGGCCACCGGTCGCGACGGTCATCTTGGGGAAAAGATATTCGCCGATGCGCTCGTGGGCCTTCGCGGCCATGTCCGCCCGAATCTTCTTGGTCTTGGCATCGGGCGCCTTCTCGATCAGCGTCTCCATGTCCAGCCGCTCGTACCAGACTTCCAGCGGACTCCTCTTCGAGCATTCGCGCAGGTGCTCCCGGTAGGCGCGCACGCACTCGACCACGGCATTCCTGCCATCGTCGTCGGAGAGCTTGTTGTCGCGGGCGGCCACGGCAAAGCTCGCGGCGAGGCGCTTGACATCCCACTCCCACGGCGCCGGCAGGGTCTCGTCGAAATCGTTCATGTCGAAGACCAGGTTGCGTTCGGGGGTGGCGAACATGCCGAAATTCAGCAGATGGCAATCGCCGCACGCCTGCACCCGCAGGCCGGTGGTGGGGGTCGTGGCCAGGTCGCAAGCCATCAGCCCCGCGGAGCCGCGCAGGAAGGTGAAGGGGCTGCGCAGCATGCGGCCATAACGGATGGGAACCAGCTCCGGCATTCGATCCCGATTGGATTCCTTCAGCACGTCGATGGGGTCGCGGCGCCTGGCCGGCGCTCTCCAACCGGCGTGGCGCTCCCGCGGCAACGTCTCGCGCAACGCCTTGCCGGCGGCCAGACGCTCGTCCCGCGAGTGGAATTCCGGGACCGGGGCTTCGGCCGGTTTGCCTTTGGATGCTTTCTTCGGAGCCTTGCTGGCTTTGGTCATGGGATCACCTCGCTGTTGCTAATTGAACTGTGCGCCCCGCTTCTTTGCCCCCTCGCCCAGTCAAGGAGACGCTACACCTCACCCGCAAATCGGCATTGACAATGGTCAAGGACCGTCTGGCCGGCGAGATATCACATGCGCAATGGGATCAGTAACCGACCGCCCCGCCCCCGCTCGCCGCAGCCAAGCTTTCCGCCCTTCCTCGAGAACCCCCATCAGCGCCGCGCAGGCCAGTGCCAGCAGCCAGACCTCCGCACCGATGGGTGCGGTGCCGAACAGCCAGTTGCCGGGCGCGGTGTAGATGATGAACAGGATCACACCCAGCTCTGAGGCCAGACCCAGCAGCAGATAGGGGTTGCTGAAGAGTCCGAAGGAGAGCGACGTTTTTGTTGGGTGGCGACACAGAAAGACATTCATCATCTGCATCACCACAATCGTCGCCAGGCAGGCGGTGGTCGCCTGCAGATACAGCGGGTCGGCCCGGTCGAGGCTGTTGCCGTATTGCCAGCCGGCGGCGTGGAGCACGAAGAAGAACACCGCCATCGACCCTGCGGCTTCGAGCACGCCAAGAAACAGATAGGCGCGAGCGAGCAGACCCCATGACAGCAACCGCTCGTTGCGCGCCCTGGGCGGGCGGTGCATCACGCCGGGATCGGGTTTCTCGGCGCCCAGGGCCAGCGCCGGCAGCATGTCGGTGCCGAGGTCGACGGCGAGAATCTGGATGATGGTCAGCGGCAGCGGAATGCGGAACAGCACGAAGGCGAGATAGGGCACCAGTTCGGGAATGTTGGAGCTCAGGATATAGGTGAGGAACTTGCGGATATTCTCGAACACCGCGCGCCCTTCCTCGACGGCCGCGACGATGCTGGCGAAGTTGTCGTCGAGCAGGATCAGATCCGCGGCCCCCTTGGCCACATCGGTGCCGCCGATGCCCATGGCGATGCCGATATCGGCGATTTTCAGTGCCGGTGCGTCGTTGACGCCATCACCGGTCACGGCAACGATCTCGCCCTTCTTCTGCAGGGCCTGGACGATCAGCATCTTCTGCTCGGCGGCGACACGGGCGAAGATGATCTCTCGGGCATCGAGCGCCAGTTGCAGCTGCGCCGGCGTGATGAAGCGAAGTTCGTCGCCGCCGATGACCACGGGCTGGTCGGTTTTCACCAGCCCGATCTGGCGGGCAATCGCCAGCGCCGTGCGCGGATGGTCGCCGGTGACCATGATGATGCGAATGCCGGCGGTGGTGCAGCGGGCGATGGCATCCCGCACTTCCGGCCGCGGCGGGTCTTCCAGCCCGACCATTCCCGTGAGGGTCATGCCGCGCTCTTCGCTCGGCATGCCGTCGACGACCACGCAATGGGCGAAGGCCAGCACGCGCAGTCCCGCCTCGGCCATCTGCTGCTGTGCTGCCAGCAGGCGCGTCGCCATGGCCGGATCGATCGGCACGATGCCTGCGTCGATTTGCACGAAGTCGCAGGCGGTGAGCACCGTCTCCGGTGCGCCCTTGCAGTAGAGCACGCGACCTTTGGGGCCAGCACACAGCACCGACATGCGCTTGCGGTCGGTGTCGAAGGGAATCTCGTCAATGCGCCGATGGTCGGCAAGCTCGCCGGCCACCTGCCGCCCCATCTCCGCCAGCGCTACTTCCATCGGGTCGCCCAACCGCTTGCGCTGACTGTGTTCGTCGACGAGCTTCAGGTCGTGACAGAGCGCGGCATTGACGAACAGATCGCGGTTATCCTGGGTCAGGCGCGGTTGTGCCGCCAGATCACCGACGTCGAGAAAACCGCCTCCCAGCCACAGGCGCTGCACCGACATGCGGTTCTGCGTCAGTGTGCCGGTCTTGTCGCAGCAGATCGTGGTGGTCGATCCGAGCGCCTCGACCGCAGGCAGGTGACGCACCAGCGCATTGCGCTTCGCCATGCGCTGCGTCGCCATGGCCAGCGAGAGCGTCACCGTCGGCAGCAGACCTTCCGGCACATTGGCCACGATGATGCCGATGGCAAACAGCAGATTCGCCCAGGTCGGCAACCCCATCGCCTGACCGACGAAGAACAGCGTCACGCCCATGCCGGTGGCAAGAACAGCCACGATGTGGGAAAGACGCTTGATTTCGCGCTGCAGCGGCGACGAGCCTGCGCCGGCCGTCTGTGTCAGATGGGCGATGCGGCCGAACTCGGTGTGCATGCCGGTGGCGTATACCACCGCTTGCGCCTGCCCGGACACCACCGAAGTCCCTGCCAGCACGACGTTCTTTGCGTAGAGCGGCGAGTCCTCGGTGCTCGGCTCGATGGTGCGCGCCTTGGGCAGGGATTCGCCGGTGACGGTCGCGGCGTTCACGCGCAGCGCGAACGCTTCGATCAGGCGGCAGTCGGCCGGAACGAAATTGCCTTCCTCCAGCAGCACGATATCGCCGGGCACAAGCTCGGTGGCGAGCATCTCCGCAATCTCGCCGCCACGCACCGCGCGCACCTTCTGCGGCAGCAACTGGCGCAGCGCGACCACGGCCTGCTCGGCCCTGTACTCCTGCCAGAAGGAAAAAAGACCATTGATGATGATGACGCCGACAATGGCGACACCAAGCCGGGCCATGCCCTGATCCGGATCGAAATGCTCGGCGAGAAATGCCAGCGCGGCGCCTATCCACAGGATGATGGCAAAGAAGTGGGTGAATTCGCGCGCAAACGTGAGCAGCAGGTGCTCGCGACCGACTTCCTCGATATGGTTCGGCCCGAACTCCGCCAGGCGCCGCGCCGCCTCGTCGGCGGCAAGGCCGGCCGACGTCGTCTTCAGGCTGGCAAGAGATTGCTCGGCGCTGAGTCGGTGAATGTGCATGGCTTGGCGCTGCGCCAGCTGGGTTCGGCCAGTCAACCGATGGCGCCACCTTGATCCAGCAAGCCCGGTGAGCCTGACGAAACCACGTTCATCGGTCTGCCTCAGCGGCCGCCACGACTTGCCGCAGGCGCGATGCTTCGCACATGGGATCGAAGTGGCGGGTCGCGCTACTCCAGGAACCGAACGCGGCCAGTGGGAAGGTCGTACACGGCACCCATCAACTTCATTTCGCCCCGCGCCGCGCGGTCCTTCCCTTCCGGCGATTCGAACAATTGCCGCATGGTCCAGCGCACGTTGGCTTCGACGCCCGCGCTGAGCAGGGCTGCGGCAGAAAGCGTCCGGTCGAGATTGTCCAGGGCCGGCATGATGTTCTGCAGCAGCAATGCGATCCGGTTGCGATGGTTCGCGCCGTGGAACTTCTCGGCGATCGCGGCCTCGACGGCACCGCAACCCTCGTGTCCCAGGACCAGGAACAGCGGCGTGCGCAGGTGCGTACTGGCGTACTGCAGCGTCCCCACGATCGAGGGCCCGAGGACGTTTCCTGCCACGCGGATGACGAACAGCTCACCGAACGCGGCATCGAACACCAGCTCCGGCGGCACCCTGCTGTCGCTGCACCCGAGTATCGTGGCGTAGGGCCGCTGGCCCTTGGCGAGCTCCTTCAGGACTTCCTTCTGCACCGTCGGGAACCGCGCCTGGCCGCTTACGAAGCGCGCGTTGCCCTCCTTCAGGCGGGCGAGCGCCTCTTCCGCGGTGTACGTGGGCAGGTGACTTTCGGTCGCGTGCGAGCCCGTCACAATCCACCTCCCCAGCGGTATTGCCACGCGACGCCGACGAGATCGTAGTTGTTGCCGGTGCGCGCCGACACGCCGCTGCTGGCGTAGAACTTGATCGAGTTCAAGCGGTCCACTGGGAGTGCCAGGGTCGCCCCGGCGCGCCAGTTCTGCTGCAGGTCGTTGTTCAGCACGCCATCGACGGTCGTGCGGCCGCCGGCAAAGTACGTGCCGTCGACCGAAACCCAGATCCCCGACCGAAATCCGTAGATCACGTGCCCCTGCAGCGAGTAGAGCGGGCTCTGCGACCGCGTCTTGCCATTGAAGAAGTCATCGTTGTCGGTGAAGAACGTGACTGCCGCCTGGCACTCCAGCGTCCACTGACCGATGGCCTGCGAAATCCCGATCTCCGGTTTGAACGACCAGCGGTTGGTGCCGATGTTGACGAGCTTGCTCGAATCGTACTGGCCCATGGGCGGCGACACCTGCAGGCTGGCGCCGATGATAAGGTCCTGTTCCCAGCCGGCGAATTCCTTCAGCGTAAGCGCCGGCGCCCCGTACAGGTTGTACGACAGCCGGAACGCGGGCCGGGCGAAACCGTCGACGGTCCGTTCCACGGGTTCGCCCTGGTGTTTGGCCGTTCCGGACAGCCAGGTGTACGGCACGATCGCGTCGAATTTACCCGACTTTCCCCAAAGATCGAGCACCGTCGCGTACGCCAGGACGGCGTTCGACGTATTGAGGTTCGCGTCGGTGATCGGCACGGCGGGATCGAACGACAAGCCGCCCCGCGTGTAGGCGTAGCCCGCGATCAGGAAGTTGACGCCGATGGGGGCATTGGAATAGGCCCGCGGCTCGATGTCCTGCGCGCGCGCCGGCGATGCCAATGCTGCGAGCAGCCCGGCGGCCAGCACCACCATCCCAGCTGCAGCGAGCCGAACCGAACGCACTCCACCCCCCCCCGACGTTCCGCCAATTCATAGATTGAGCGCGGTGGCGCTTCTTGGCGTTGCTCCAAATCAAAGCCGGTCGATGCGTCTCCCGACTTCGGCGGCTGGCGCAACGCTCACGGGCTGCACGCCCACGGCCCCGCCCAGTCCCTGCGGATCGGGGATGCGCGCCAGCTCGCGGTCCTCGGGAAACTCGTAATGGCCCTCGACCGTGCGATCCAAAAGCTCGAGCTGCCGGCGCAACTCGGCATGACGATGCGCAGGAAGTGTCTGCATGAGGTTTTCCAGCATCGAGCGCATCCGGCGCATGATCTGGATGCTGCCCGCGCCGCAGTGCCGGATTTCGGTACAGGCAAGGTGCACGTAGTCCTCCCAGTTCGGTGTGCGGAAGACAAGCCGCAATTCGCCGGCCTCGTCGCGAAGGTCTTCGCCGCGCAGGTCACGCAGCCCGACCAGCCGCAGCAGACGGTGCAGCTGGTCGATGGCCATCACGGCCGTCGTCGGATCGTTGATGGCCGCCGACAGCGCCTTGATCGCGATGTCGACCAGGATGCGAAAGGAAAAGGTCGGATCCTGTTCCATCGTGCGCTCGATGCCGAGGACGACCGCCTCCCGCAATCGTCGATCGTCGATGGTGCTGGCGCCGCCGTACAACCGGAAGAGGGGTTCGTCGACGGCCAGGAAGTCACCCACCTGCGGGACGAATTCGATGATCCCGCCGGCCTGCCGGGACTGTTTGACCAGTCCCGCCAGATCCACGGCGAGCACCACCCCGGGGGTGCCGACGTTGACGACGATTCGGCCCGGGGACCCGAGCCTGCCGGCTGACGGGACCGGGCGCGGGCGCGTGGTTTGCTCCGGATAGACGCTCTGGATGACCGCGACGCCGAACTGTCCCACTTTGGCCACGATGCTGACGGGGCGGAGGTATCGTGCCGCGTAGTCGATCAGGTAGAGGAAGGCCATGATCGAGAACATCCCGCACATTGCTGCAATGAACGTATTGAATTGATGGACCGTCTCGTCCAGCCGCGTCACCACCCGCAGCGCAAAGACCATGGTGAAGACAAAGCAGCCGACGGTGAACCGGATCACGTTGTCCCGCAGCAGCGTCGTCGCGATGATCCGCGGCGTGTACTGTCCGCCTGCGACCTGGATCGCGACGAGCAGCGAGCCGAACGTGAAGACGAGAAACGAGAGGTTCAGCGTGATCACCGTCTCGAGCATGGTGCGTGCGCCGTCCATCGGAAGACCCAGGAACGCGGTCTCCTCGTCGAGCCGCCCGGTCCGCAGGAGCCAGGCACCGATGGCATACGTGATCCACTGGAACACCACGTAGAAAAGAATGGCGGCAAGCGGTATGAGCCACATGGAGGCGGTGATGTAGCTCTTGATCGCGTACTTGAGATTCCAGCGCATCATGCAATCTCCTTCGGTTTGCGGGCAGCCAGGTGGCGCTCAGAACGTCACGCCGATCGTGCCGACGAAGACCTGCTCGCTCGATCCCGGGTTGAACCAGTAGCCGCCGATCGTGACCCGATCCCAGGTCAGCTGCGCGAACGGCCCGCGTTGGATGTCGCGCCCGCCGCCGTAGATGTTGGTCCGCTGTCCGGCAATCCCGGCACGCAGCCACTCGGCCGGCCGGAAGCCAAGCTCGCTCCAGGCGTAGAAGTAACTGTCCGCCCGTGCGTGGATGTCGCGCACGTATTCGGACTCGATATAGATGTCGAATTGCTTCCAGGCCACGCTCGCCTCGAACCCCGGCACGAACGCCTGTGTCGTACCCCAGGCGCCGCCGAGCAGCGGCGTCAGCTCCCACGTGATCGCCTCCCCGCCGGCAAAGGTCCAGCCGACGAATGCCGAGCGCGCGCCGATCGACTCGTAGTTGTACCGGGCCTCGAGGTGCAGCGGGCCGCGATCGGCGGCCGCAATGGCCGACGTGTAGTTCTCGCCGCTGCGTACGACCGTGGGATAGGCGGTGAGCGCGAACTCCCACGACGGCTTCTCGACAGGGGACGCGCGGCGTCCACTGGGTGCGTCCTCGGCCGCGAGCGCGGCCGTGGCGATGATGGCCAACAGCGTGGCAATTACCCGCGGCGCGGCCTTCATCCGCCCAGCGCGTTGATCGCAACCACGAGTGCCGTGCCCAGCCCCACCATCATGAGCCCGACCTTCCAGCTCCCGTAGCCGGCGTAACGCCCGAGCGCGAGCCCCCCGAAAAACAGCATGGCGAGCGCTATGGCGCGGGATACGTTCTTCGCCGTTCCGACATCCGCAATCAGCGCGAAGGGCAGCACGACGGGAAACGTCGACGCGACGACGATCAGGAAGATCGCCAGCGCAGCGAGGAAGTCGTCCCCCTTGAGGCTCGGTCGCGCCGGCAGCGCGTTCAGTGCGACGATCCGCCCGCGAATCGCCTCGACTTCGGGTGACGAGACGAGACCGGCAGCGTCGCGCGACAGGGCGCGCTCGATGATCCGGCGCGCGGTTTCCGCGTCGGGAGCCGCCCGCACCGAGCGGACGAGCGTGAGCGACCGGCCGCGATCCGTGACCGTGCGCACCAGGTACATGACCGCATCGACGAGACCCCACGCGAGGTTGCAGCCCAGGGCGGCGGCGAACATCGATCGGATTTCCCCTTGCCCTGCGTCCGTCACGGACACCGCGGCGACGAAGGTGAGCGCCATGAACAGGCCGAAGAGCAGCTCCGACACCCGATCCACGACGCTCAGCACCGGCTCGCGGACCTCTTGCTCGACGATGCTCTCGGCGCTCATGGCGATTCACTCACCTTTGGCTCCTTCAATCCGACCTCCACTCTTCCATGTGCGATTCGGGGAACCCTCCCGTCATGACTGCACCCAATGTGCCACCGGTCGCGCAAGAAACTCGTCGAGCGCGATGCCGTCCCCGCCGACCAACAGGCTGCGCTTGGGCTTGGAGGCCGCAGCAAATGCCGCGATGCCCGAGTGAGCCAGAGGCGCGCGCCCGCTCTTGACCTCGATCGCAGTTAGACGGCGGCCCGCCTTGACGACGAAATCGACCTCCTGGTTGCGTTCTCGCCAATAGTACAGCTCGCATTCGCCGGCGGCGGCCGCATTGACCAGGTGCGCGCCCACGCAGGACTCGACCAGCCGGCCCCACGTTTCAGGGTCGCCGGCTGCCTCGGCGAGCGTGAGGCCACTGCCTGCCGTCATCAGCGCCGTATTGAACACCTGCAACTTGGGGCTGGAACCGCGACTGCGCACCGCCTGGCCGGCAAACTTCTGCAGACCGGTGATCATGCCCGCCCCCGTCAGCAGTTGCAGGTAGTGCGCCAGCGTCGTGCTGTTGCCAGCATCCTGCAGCTGACCGAGCATTTTGGTGTAGGAGAGTATCTGACCGGAGTATCGGCACGAAAGCTCGAACAGTCGCCGCAGCAGTGCCGGCTTGTCCACGCGCGAGAGCAGCAGGACATCGCGGGCAAGCGCCGTTTCGATCAGCGCGTCCAGGACGTAACGCGACCACCGCGCGGGCTCCTTGATCAGCGGCGCGGCGCCCGGATAGCCGCCGTAGAACACGTACTGGTCCAGCGACCAGTGGAATGCGTCGCGCATCTCGGTCAACGACCAATGCGGCAGGTGCAGCACCTCGAAGCGGCCCGCGAGGCTCTCCGCCAGGCCGCGCGAGATCAGCAGCGGCGCGGAACCCAGCAGCACCACGCGCAGGGGACGCCTGGCCCGCGTGTCCTCGTCCCACAAACGCTTGACCGTTTCCGACCAGCCGGGAATCTTCTGGATTTCGTCCAGCACCAGCACTGCACCGGATTTGCCGGCGTCGGCAGCCTCCAGGCGCGCAGCATCCCACTGCTGCGCGATCCACCCCGATCCGCGCAACGTCGGTTCGTCCGCGCTCGCAAAGCGAGTGACCCGATCCGACGCGGCGAGGACCTGCTGCACCAGCGTGGTCTTGCCCACCTGACGCGGTCCGGCTACCGCCTGGATGAACCTTCGCGGCTCGGTCAGTCGTCGGGCAAGCGTCGCAGCCAGGGGGCGGGTGTAGGCCATCGCGAGGTCAGTCAATTTACTCAATAGACTGAGTATTTTTACTCAACTGAGCGAACAAAAAAAGGACCCGCCGTCGGCGGCCTCGATGAACTACCCCGCATTTTCGTCATCCAGGCCGATCGAACGCTGCCGGGCGTTAGAGACGCAGACGGCAGAGGCGAATGGAACGGTCGTCGGGGTCGATTGCGACGCTGAACCCGACGCGGGCGGCGAGCCGCAGCATCGGCTTGTTCGACGCCAGCACGAAGCCCTCCATTTCCTTCAGGCCGCGCCGTTTCGCTGCTTCGATGAGCGCGGTGAGCAGCGTGCGTCCGAGCCCCGCGCCGCCATAGTCGGCGGCGATGGTGATCGCGAATTCGCAGGTCGAAGGGTCGCCCCCGAGCACGAAGATGGCGGTTCCCGCGATGTCGATCCCGTCGGCCGCCGGAACCGTCGCCACGATGCCGAGGCCGCCTTCGGGGAACGACGCGAGTGTCTTCCGCACCCGTACCAGGTTGGGCTCGCGGACAGCGCGCATGAAGCGCATGTAGCGAGCGTCCTGGCTCAGCCGGTCGAACGCCTGCAGGATTTCCGCCTCGTCCGACGGGCGCATCGCGCGGATGTGCACGGCGCGCCCGTCGCGCAAGGTGATGTCGAGCTCCGTGAAACCGGATTCCATGGTCGGCCTCCTTTGCATCACTGCCGTTTGCTCCATTGCACGAACGCGACCATCGTCACGCCCAGGCCGAGCGCATAGCCGATCACCGCGGCCGTCACGGCGGGCGGCACGTGGTTGACGGTCGCGATCACGAGCGCCAGCCCCGGGTTGCGCATCGCCGCCGCGACGGCCGCAGCGGGTCGCACTTCGGCGTCACGCCACGCGAACGCCGCGCCGATCGCCAGCGCGCACAGCGTCATCCCCACGCCGGCGATCGTCGGCACCCAGCCCACCGCGGCGATGATCGACGGCAGGTCGGCGAGCACCGCGAGCGCGAGCAGCAGCAGCAGGACATTCCCGACGCGCCCCAACGGCGCTTCGAGTTTCGCCGCGAGCGCAGGGCGAACTGCGCGCAGCGCGGCGCCCAGGGCCATCGGCAGCAACTGGGCAAAGAAGACCTGGCGTCCGATGTGGAACGGCGTCACCGTGAAATCGGCGGCGAAGATCCAGTCGAGGATCGCAACGGAAGCCGGCACCGTCACGACCGCCAGCAGCACGATCGCAAGGTGCAGCGCCGGCGCGAACTCGCGGTTGCCGCCGGCATCGAGCGCGCGGCGCAATGCGACCGGCGCGCCGGGCGAGATGGCCATCAGCACGATGCCGACCGCCACCGGTCCCTTCAGCGCGAACGCCTCGAGCGCCAGCACGGCGACCACGGGCACCGGGACGACGACCGCGAAGACGACGGCCGCCAGCACGACGCGCCGTTGCAGCGCCGCCGCGACCTGCTCGCGCCCGAGCATCAGGCCAATGGCGAACATGACGGCGAACACCGCCAGCGTCGCGAAGAGGCCGATCCATTGAAAGGGTATGAGCATCGAGCGTTGCGGTACGCGCCGGCCAGCGATCCCGCGGCGCGGATCGATCACGCATCAGAAAACGGGAGGGCCTCGCGCGAGGCCCTCCCGGCCGATCGATGTCGCGATGCCGCGCGACCTACTTCTTGCTGGCCGCTGCGGTGACCTGCGCGAGCAGCTTGTCGGCCGCCTTGTTGTGGACGTTCATCCGCACGAAGATGTCGGAGGGCAGCACCTTCTTGCCATAGAACGTGGCGTTCCAGTCATCGGAGACCGTCATCACGGTGCCGTCGAAATTCAGGCCGCCGTACACGCCTTTGGCCCGGTTGAACGTGATGAGGTCGGCCACGACGTTGCTTTTCGCGCCCGCGCCGACCGGGCCCGCGGCGACGCTGGCGTCACCGCCAAACTTGAACGACGTCGAGAGCAACGAGTTGAATCCCTTGTCGGTCATCACCAGCGTCACGCCTTCCGACACCGAGATCCCGGCCTGGAAACCGACGCTGGCCGTCGCCAGCGCGTAGAACGCCGGGCCCACCCACTTGCCGCTCTTCGGGTCGCGCGCGACCACCAGCGCACGGCCGCCCGAGCCGCCGAAGATGAAGCCGGCCTTGACGATTTCGGGCGAAATGATCACCGCCTTGGCGCGGCTGAAGTTCTGCTGCAGCCAGCTCATGTCGGGATCGCGGAGGAAATTGGACAGCGATGCCTCCGAAGCGGCGATGTGCGCCATCGGGTCGGCCTGCGCCTGGACGCTGGGCACGACGAACGCCGACGAAGCCGCAATCAAAACGGCCATACCGGTGGAGCGAAAAAGTCTTTGCAACATATGCATCTCCTTGACGCGATCTTCGCGCAGTTGGTGAACGTGACGGCAACCCCCGGCCGCCAACCCCATAAACGATATTTTAACCGAACCGGTTGACGGGGAGATTGATTTCAAACATGCCAGGTTCAGTATCCCAGGGCTCAGTCTTCCCGGTCAAAACTCGGCTAGCGGCGGGAATGAGTCGATAACCCCGCTCGTTGCAGGGCATACGGGTGAGTGCCGTCACGCCGACAATCCCGGAGATCTCCCTGTAAAATGCGCGTTCTTCGCGCCGCCCGCGCCGGTTCGTTCCGACGTGCCAGTGCCCGGATCGGCCTGCTGCCGACAAAGATCAGTGGTTGACCCGCACGATTGATCCCTCAATACTCTCGCTCGCGTGAGCGAAACGTCCTTCCGTCGTCCAACTGTTAGGATGGGATCTTCTGGCTTGGGGATCAAGGCGTGGAACATCCCGGTGTCGAACGCAGGCTCGCGGCCATTCTGGCGTCGGACGTAGTCGGCTACAGCCGGCTCATGGAAGCCGACGAAGTCGGAACGCTCGCGCGCCTCAGGTCCGTGCGCCAGGACCTGATGGACCCGGCCCTCGCGAAATGCAAGGGCCGCGTCATCAAGACCACCGGCGACGGAATGCTGGTGGAATTCCAGAGTGTCACCGAGGCAGTCCGCTGCGCGGCTGACTTTCAGCGTTCGATGGCGCTGCGCAACGAAGGCGCAGACGGTGGCCTGCTGTATCGCATCGGCATCAACCTCGGCGACGTGATCGTCGAGAACGACGACATCTTCGGCGACGGCGTGAATGTCGCCGCGCGTCTCGAATCGATCGCGGAACCCGGCGGCATCTGCGTCTCCGCCGCAGTGCGCGAACAGGTCGGCGACCGGCTCGACGTCGGCTTCGAGGATCTCGGCGAACACACCGTCAAGAACATCAGCCGGCCGATTCGTGTTTTCCGGGTG
>CAYGYQ010000034.1:0-2811 GCA_964354035.1 uncultured Bordetella sp. | reverse complement strand
GCCAGGGAGTTCGGCGTCGACTACGTGGTCGAGGGCAGCGTGCGGAAGGCCACCGATCGCGTGCGCGTAACCGTCCAGCTCATCGACGGCGAGACGGAGACGCACATCTGGGCGGAGCGCTACGATCGCAAGCTCGAGGATATTTTTGCCATCCAGGACGAAGTGACGTCGGCAATCGTCGGCACGCTGCGCGGCCGCGTGGAGGCGGCGACGCACGACCGCGCGAAGAAGAAGCCGACCGGGAACATGGCGGCCTATGAGTATGTGCTGGCCGGGAAGGCCCTGCATCATCGCTCCGAGCGCGGCGCCAACGAGGAGGCGATGCGCATGCTGGAGCGCGCCGTTACCCTGGATCCGAAATACGCGCACGCCCATGCCTGGAAGGCGTGCGTGCTCGGCCAGAGGTTTGTCTACGGCTGGCACGACAATGTCGACGCGATCCTGAAGGCCATCACGGCAGAGGTGGAGATCGCGCTGTCGCTCGACGAAACCGATGCCGACGTGCATCGCATCCTGGCGGCTCTGAATCTCGCCTTCAACCGCCTCGACAAGGCGCTCTATCATCAGGAGCGGGCGCTCGAGCTCAGCCCCAACTACGATCTCGTCGTGGTCCAGCATGGCGAGGTGCTGACCTGGCTCGGCAGGCCCGGGGAAGGCATCGAGTGGATCCGCAAGGCAATGCGCATCAACCCCTATCATCCGGAGCGATTCTGGAATCACCTCGGGCGGGCGCAGTTTGTCGCGCGTGCCTACGGCGACGCGATCCGATCCTTCAGCCGCATCACCAAGCCGGACCACACGCACTTCGCCTTCCTTGCCGCGGCGGCGGCGCAGATGGGCGACGCCGGCGCTGCGTCCGGTTACGCGCGCGAGGTGATCAGCCGCGCTCCGGAATTCACCGTCAGCGCCTATCTGGCCACGCTTCACTACAGGAATGACTCCGATCTCGAGCATCACCGGGAGGCCCTGCTGAAGGCCGGACTGCCCGCTTGAGCGGGACTACTTCGGCAGCTGCGCCGCCGCGAGGTCGCGCGCGAGCTCCGCGACGATCCCGCTGAACGCCGCCGACATCGCGGCCGCGTGGGCGTCCGGCGTCGACCCCGCCGCCGGTACGCGCCGCCCGTATTCCTTCGACCAGAACGGCACCGGTGTCGCCGCGTCGGCACGCGACAGGTAATACGTGATGGCGATCTCGGCGGCCGGCTTGCCCGCGTCGCGCAGGTCGACGTAGAGCGCGTTGACGAAGCCGTCGAGAACGAACTCGCCGTCCGGCGGCGCGCCCGGGGGCACGACCCGCGCGAAGACGCGGGCGCGGTCGAGCGCCCGCGCGGTGCCTTCGCCGAGCATCGCCGCGGGAGCCACCAGAAACTCGTTGTAGTAGTCGGCATCGAATTTCAAGTCCGCCATACGGTAAACGAATGCCTTGCCGCGGAAAGGCGCGGCCACGTTCATCGCGCCGACGCGCAGCGTCGCCGGGTGTGTTGTCACGGCGGCGGCCGGTGGCGCGGCCTCGACGAGGAAAGTCTGCTTGACCGGTGCGGGGCGCGACAGCGCGCAGCCCCCGACCAGCAGGCCGGCGATGATCGCGACCACGACGATGGTCGACGGCGCGTGGGTCTTGCGGAGCGGGCGGGCACTCATCATTTGCTCTCGGGCGGTCGCGGCGGCCCGCCGAAAATCACGTTCGCCGGATAGCGCTTGGCATCTTCGGTCAGGTCGCGCAGGTTGTCGGTGATCTGGCGCAGGTTTTCGATGGTGACCGCAAGATCCGCCTCGCCCCCCCCCAGGATCCGGTCGATCCGGCCCAGCGTGCGCGACAGCTGCGAGATCGTCTTCGGCAGGTTCGGGTCATCGACGAGCACGCGAATCCGCGCAATGGCCGCGGCGGCGTCGTCGGGCAGCTTCTGCAGCGCGGGATTGGCGAGCGTCTTGCGGAGCTCGACGTTGGACGCCCGCAGCTCCACCAGCAGGGCGACCGCCTCGTCCGAGAGCTTCTTCGCCGCGACGTTGTCGAGGGTCGCCTCGAACTTGGCCAGCGCAGTCACCGTGCGCTGGGAAATCTGCTTGGAGTCGATCGCGTCGATGCGCGCGTTCGTCGTCACCATCAATCTGTTGAAATTGGCAAACGCCTGCTCGATGTCGAGATTGTGCAAACGCTGGAGCGTTTCGACCAGGGAGTTGACGACGGTCGTCACCGTCGACGGCGCGCTCGGGATGTAGATGTTCCCCGGCACCCAGTCGATCGTGAGCACAGGGGGCGGCGGATCCACGTAATCGATTTCGAGGTAGCTCGTTCCCGTGATCCCCTGCGGCGCAAGGCGTATGCGCAGGCCCTTTTCGATTTCCAGGTCGACCTTCTTCTGCTCGGTCAGATCGCCCGTTCCGGAGCGGCCACCAAGGAGCCTCGGCTGAATCTGCGCCTCGACCATCACGTAGCGCGCGCGCTGCTCCATCGGCCGGTCCTGCTGGTACCAGTTGTAGGTGAACCCGATGCTCTTCACCTCGCCGATGACCACGCCGCGGTATTTGAGCTTGGATCCGACGTCGAGCCCCTGCACCGACTCGTTGAAATAGGTCTCGATCATGAGCTTCGGCTGGAACCATCGCCCGGATCCGATCACGACCAGCACGACGGCACCGGCGACGATGGCCCCGATCACGAACAGACCCAGTTTGAAGTAGTTTGCTTTGAGGCTCATCGTCGGCGGTCAGTTGGCAACGACTTCGGCTTCGCGCCGAAAGAACGCCCGGACGCGCGGGTCGGTCGTCTCGTCGCGCAGGCGGCGCGGGTCGCCCGCGGCGATGATGCCC
>CAYGYQ010000033.1:9304-20962 GCA_964354035.1 uncultured Bordetella sp. | reverse complement strand
TGCCTATGCCGTGCAAAATCAAGAACTTCATGGGAAACTATAGGGGGAACTTCAGCCTAAGCCCGCAGCGCCGCGAACCCGCCGCCCGACACACACCTACCCGAACAGGAACTTGCGCTGCTCTTCCCAGCCGTTCTGCGGCCCGCGCTTGAATCCGCTCTTCGCGAAGAGCTGCCAGCGGCCCAGCACGAAGGCGACCAGCACGTTCGCGTCGGCATTGGCATCGCCCGGCCAGTCGCCCGCCGTCTGCGCGATCCGCAGCGCCTGCCGCAGCGCCGCCTCGATCCGGTCGTAGAGCTGGTTCATCCGCGCCTGCAGCCGCTCGTCCTCGTTGACGAGCGCGTCGCCGATGAGCACGCGCGTCATGCCCGGATTCTTCTCGGCGAACCCGAGCAGCACCGAGACGATCTGCTGCGCCTGCGCCGCGCCGCCGGGGGTCTCGGCCGCGATCTTGTTGACGAGCGTGAACAGCGTCGTTTCGATGAACTCGATCAACCCCTCGAACATCTGCGCCTTGCTCGCGAAGTGCCGGTAGAGCGCGGCCTCCGAAACGTCGAGCCTGGCCGCGAGCGCCGCGGTCGTCACCTTCTCGGCGCGCGGATTCTCGAGCATCGCCGCGAGCGTCTGCAGGATCTGCAGACGGCGTTCGCCGGGTTTGCTGGCCATGGCTGTGGGGCGACCGTCGACTAGCGCGGAGTACGCGCGTGGACGGGCGCGGTGTCGTCGGCGCGGATCATCGTGCCGACACCTTCGTTGGTCAGCACCTCGAGCAGCAGCGCGTGCTCGACGCGCCCGTCGATGATGTGCGAGCTCGCAACGCCGTTCTTCACTGCCTCCAGCGCCGACCCGATCTTCGGCAGCATGCCGCCGTGGATCGTGCCGTCCGCGAACAGCGCGTCGATCTCCGTCGCGGAGAGGCCGGTGAGCAGCCTGCCGTTCTTGTCCAGCACGCCGACCGTGTTGGTCATCAGCACCAGCTTCTCCGCCTGCAGCGTTTCGGCGAGCTTGCCGGCCACGAGGTCGGCATTGATGTTGTACGCGACGCCGTCGGTGCCCACGCCGATCGGCGCGATCACCGGGATGAAGTCGCGCGAATCGAGGAGCTGGATCAGCTCCGGGTCGATGCGCTCGATCTCGCCGACCAGGCCGATGTCGACCATTTCGCCGCGCTTGGCATCGCTCTTCAACAGCATCTTGCGCGCGTGGATGAACGCGCCGTCCTGCCCGGTGAGGCCGACGGCCTTGCCGCCATGCTGGTTGATCAGGCCGACGATTTCCTGATTCAGCTCGCCCAACACCATTTCGACGACGTTCATCACGCGCTCGTCGGTCACTCGCATGCCCTGACGGAACTCGCTCTCGATGCCCATCTTCTTGAGCAGGTCGCCGATCTGCGGGCCGCCGCCGTGGACGATGACGGGGTTCATCCCGACCAGCTTCAGCATCACGACATCGCGGGCGAAACCGGCCTTCAGCGCAGGCTCGACCATGGCGTTGCCGCCGTACTTGATGATGATCGTCTGGTCGTGGAAGCGCTGGATGTACGGCAGCGCCTCGGCGAGGATCTGGGCCTTCACAGCGGCATTGACTGCGTCGATCGGCATGGCGGGAGGGGTCGCGGGCGATGGAACGGGGAACTCGCGAACGATTGTACCGGAAGCGCGGGAAGGCGCTATCCGGCATGGCGCATTGCGCGCCGGCCGGGGCGCGGCCGGCGAGTAAGCCCTGACTGCAGGACGCCAGACTCCCATCATTGCGCGCCTTCGGGCCGCGATCTTTGCTATCGTTGGCGCTCATGCCGAGCCGTTTGCGCGATCCCGCATTATTCCCCGACGTTCCGGGGCGACCGCCATCCGGGCACGCGGCTGCCCGTCCGCCACGGCGCGCGCCCGGCATCATCGTCGATCCCGCCGGACAATGATGCGTCTCGCGATCGTGCGCCAGGACTATCGCCCCGAAGGCGCGGTCGAGCGCGGCCTCGAGCGGGTGCTCGAGGCGCTGCTCGAGCGCAATGTCGCCGTTTCCCTTTATACGCGATCGTGGCCGCAAACCCGCCTGCAGCTGATCGAGCCGTCGCTCATCGATCCGTTCCATATCGGCAGGCTGTGGCGCGACCGCGGTTTCGCGCGCGCGGCCTGTCGCGCCGTGCGCCGCTGGCAACCGAACCTCGTCGAATCGCACGAGCGGCTGCTGTGCTGCGATGTCTACCGCGCCACCGACGGCGTGCACGCGGTGTGGCTCGCGGAGCGGCTCAAGAGAGCGGCAGCGGCCGGACGGCTCGCCGCCCGGATATCGCCGCACAACCGGTATCTGCTGAACGTCGAGCGGCGGCTCTACGCGAGCCCGTGGCTACGCGCCGTGATCTGCGGCTCGAACATGGTGCGGGACGAGATTCGGGGCAACTTTGCGGTTCCGGAGGCGAAGCTCCACGTCATCTACGATGCCGTGGACACCGACATCTTCCATCCGGGACTCCGGGCGGAGCGCGCAAGCATCGTCGAGCGGCATGGCATCGACGCCGCGGCCACCGTCTATCTCACGATGGCCGCCGATTGCGCGCGCGCCGACCTCGGCAGCGCCATCGATGCGCTTGCGCAACTCCCGCCGCCAGTGCACCTCGTCGCGATCGGCGCCGATCCGCATGCCGCGCGTTATCGGGCGCGCGCGCAAGCGCGGGGCGTCGCGAATCGCGTCACGCTGGTCAGCAACGCCGTCGACCTGCGCCCGTACTACGGCGCGGCCGACGTCTTCGTGCTCCCCTCATTCTACGATCCGTCCCTGGGCGCAGCGCTCGAAGCGCTGGCCTGCGCTGTCCCCGTAATCGCGAGTGCGAAGACCGGCGTCGCCGAGCGGGTGCGCGCGCACGATTGCGGGCTCGTCTGCCCGTCCGGCGACGCCGCGGCGCTCGCCCGCCACATGCGGGCGCTGCAGGACCCGCCCACACGCGCGGCGTTCGCGGCCAACGCGCGCGCCGCCGCGCTGCCGCTCTCGCCGGCGGCGATCACGCTGCAACAGGTTCTCCTCTACCGGGACCTGCTCGCGACGGCGCCCCGCGACGAGACCCGCGCAGCGGCGCCAGCCGCAAGCGTGGGGGCACAACCATGAGCGCCGCCGGGCCGTCCCAAGGTGCGAATTGCGCCCCCTCGGGGGGCAGCGCCGCGGCGACAGCCGCAAGCGTGGGGGCACACGGATGACCGCCGCCACGTTCGGCGATGTCCGGAGTTCGGCGATCTGCGCGTTTCACGATGCGGATCTCGGGCGCGACGCGCATGGCGGCGGCACGCCGACCGCAGCCGCCGCCGGCGCCTGGTCCTGGATCGAGGTCAACCACCGCTGCAATCGCCTATTGTGGGACCAGGAGGACCTGGCCCGGCGGCGCGACGTCCCGGACGCCGCGATCGCAGCGAACAAGCGCGCGATCGACGGCTACAACCAGCGTCGCAACGACGCGATCGAACGGATCGACGAAGCGCTGCTCGAACGGATCGCCGCCGTCGTGCCGGATGCCGGCGCCTGGCACAACTCGGAAACCGCCGGCTCGATCGTGGACCGGCTGTCGATACTGGCGCTGAAGATTTTCCAGATGCGGGCCCAGGCGACGCGCGCCGACGCGTCCGCCGAGCATCGCGCGGCATGCAGCGGCAAGCTCGCCCGCCTCATGGTCCAGCGCTCGGATCTCGGGCGCTGCCTCGACACCCTGCTGGACCGCGCGGCCGACGGGCGCGCGTACTGGCGCGTCTACCGCCAGTTCAAGATGTACAACGACGCGGCGCTCAACCCGTATCTCTACGGCGGGAAGAAGTAGGGTCAGGCCCGACTTCCACTATCCAACCGGATCGCCAGGTGCCAGACACGCAGGAAGAGTCGAGCCTGACCCCGCTTGTTCCGTCATTCACCGGCGGCGCGGCGCGCGCAGCGGCAGAGGTGCCGTCGCGTCCGCCGGCGCCGCCGGGATCGGCTGCACCGGTGCCCCGGCCGGCGGCATGTACTCGGGTATCCACGCCTTCAGCCGCGCGCGGACCTCGGCATCGTCGGCCGGGCGATCGCGCTCGCACCACGCGACCATCTGGCCGACGGCATCGAAATTCGCCGCGCGCGACAGCGCGATCCGCAGTTTCGGATGCGGCGTGGGCAGTGTGGACTCCTCGGCGGCAAGAAGCTCCTCGAACAGCTTCTCGCCCGGCCGCAACCCAGTGAACACGATCGGGATACGGCTCGGGTCCGCACCGGACAGGCGGATCATGTCGTGGGCGAGATCGATGATGCGCACCGGCTCGCCCATGTCGAGCACGAGGATCTCCCCGCCCTTTCCCTGCAACGCCGCCTGCAGCAGGAGCTGGGTCGCCTCGGACAGCGACATGAAGTAACGCGTGATGTCGGGATGCGTCACGGTCACCGGCCCGCCGCGGCCGATCTGCTCGCGGAAGCGCGGGATGACGCTGCCGGCGCTGCCGAACACATTGCCGAAGCGCACGATCACGAACTGCGTACCGCGGCCCTGCAGGCTCCGGCAGACGATCTCCGCGAGGCGCTTGGTGGCGCCCATCACATTCGTCGGATTGACCGCCTTGTCGGAGGACACCAGAACGAATTTTTCGACCTTGGCGGCGGCCGCCGCCATCCCCAGCACCCACGTGCCGTAAGCGTTGTTGAGCACGGCCTGCCAGGCGTTGGTCTCCTCCATCAGCGGCACGTGCTTGTACGCCCCGGCATGGAAGATGACGCTCGGCCGCTCGCGGGCGAGCAGCTGGTCGACCAGCGAGGCATGCTTGACGTCCCCCACAACCGTCGCCAGCGGCAGCTGCGGAAATCCGTCGGCCAGTGCGGTCTGGATTGAATAGGCCGCGGCCTCGGACAGGTCGAACAGCACCAGCTTCGCCGGGCGGAAACGGGCGATGTGCCGGCACAGCTCGGCGCCGATCGAGCCGCCCGCGCCGGTGACCATGACCACGCGGTTGCCGAGCCACTCGCCCAGCCCCGCATTGTCGAGCACCACCGGATCGCGTCCCAGCAGGTCGTCGAGCTCGATCGTCCGGATCGTGGTCAACGCGGAGCGGCCGCTGATCAGATCCTCGTACGAGGGCACCGTCAGCACTTCGAGGCCGGCCTCGGCACAGATTTCCGCGACCCGCCGGCGCACACCGTGCGCGGCCGAGGGGAGCGCCACGATCACCTGACGCACGCCGTATCTGCTGGCCCAATTGGGGAGGCTCGAGATCGGCCCCAGTACGCCCACGTCGTCCAGCAGCCGTCCCTGTTTCGCCGGGTCGTCGTCGATCAGCCCGACGACGCGCCATTGCCGGCTCCGCGCGAACTCGCGCGTCAGGCGCGCGCCGGCCGCGCCGGCGCCGACCACCAGCACTGGCTCGCCCAGGGCCGCCAGCGGGCTGTAGAGCCGGTGCTCCTTCCAGATCCGATAGGCGAAGCGACTGCCGGCCATCAGGAAGATGAGCACGATCGGGTAGAAGATCAGCACGCTGCGCGGAACGACCACCTGCAGCCGCAGCATCATCAGCACCAGCGGAATCAGCAGCGCGCCCAATCCGGCGGCAAGCACGATCCGCTGCAGATCGCGGATGCTCGCGAATCGCCACAGGCCGCGATAGAGGCCGAACGCAACGAAGACCGCGGCCTGCAGCGGCAGGATCCACACGAGCGTGCGCACCATGTCGGCGAGAAACGGCTCGTGGAAATCGAGGCCGAAACGGACCCAGTACGTGGCCGCCCACGCCAGTCCGGCCGCGCAGAGGTCGTGGACAAACGCGAGCCAGGCACGGGAATTGTAGGGTTGCTTCATTGATCTTTCGGCGAGCGCCTGCGCCAATGGTAATCAATGCCGGCAAACAGGGCGCCGACCGCGGCGCTCCACGCGGCGAGCACCCACCAGCCCGAGCCCGGGGCGGCCGCGAGGGTGAACGATGCCGAAGACGTCGTGCCCAGGATCAGCGCGCCGTAGAACAGCAAGGTGCCACGGTGCCCGGGCCCCATCCGGTGCAACCGTTGATAATAATGCGTCCGGTGCGCCTCGAACAGATGATCACCGCGCACCAGCCGTCGCAGCACGGTCAGCGTGGCATCGGCGACGAATGGCAGGAACACGAGTAGCGGGAACCATGCGGGCCAGATCCCCGCACGAATGCCGGCAAGACTGAACACCGCGGCAAGGAACCCGAGGCCGATCGAGCCCCCGTCGCCCATGAACGCGCGCGCGGGCGGCAGATTGACCGCGAGAAACACGGACGTGGCCGCGACCAGCGCGAAGCAGACGTCGGCACGAAGTCCGGCGCGGGTAAGGGCCACGCCGAGAGCGCCGAACCCGCAGATCGCCATCAACGCCGCGAGCCCGTCGCTGCCGTCCATGAAGTTGAACAGATTGGCACCCCACACGATGGCAAACGCCATGCCGGCGACGGCCAACGCGAGCGGCAGCGACAGCCCCTCGGCGCCATCCGTGCGCAGCATTGCCCACGCAACGATCAGCGCCGCCAGCACGTGGACGGCGAGACGGACCGGGGGGCGAACACCGGTCCAATCGTCGGCGACCGAAATGGCGGCCACCAGCGCCCACGCGGCGAGCCAGGCCGACCCCTGGGGCACCGCTGCGGGGTACAGCAACGCCGCTGGAAGGAACCCTGCCCAGATCGCGAGCCCGCCGACACGGGAAACCGGCCGGTCGTGCAACGATCGGCCGGACGGATGATCCTGCGGCAAACGGCCGCGGCGGCGCGCCAGCAGCCCGAGCGCCGCCGCGCACAGCGCCGCCGCCAGCAGCGGCGCGATCCATGGCGAATGCGGCAAGGCGATCACCCGCTGCCGCCGTCGATCTTGCCGGACCCCGCGGGTGAACTCGCGGCACGGAGCTTCCCGGCACGCCCCCGCGCCGCGGAAAACCCGCGAAAATCGACCCCGGACGCCCGACCCGGCTCACGGCACCGGGGAAAGGAAGGTTTTCTTAGGCCGATCATACGTTTACCGAGAGTCTTTCGAGTGTCTTGCGACCCGTCCCCGCGCGCGGCGCGTCCGGAAGGAAGGTCCCTGCCTGTCGCGTTTTAGCAACAGCACTACCAAAGCCCCTTCCCCGCCGGGACTTTACCTTGCCTCGCGTGCACCCGGTTTGGCACAATCACTTCAACTTCTCGACATTGCAGAGAAGGTTCCGATGGCAAGTCCAAGCAGCTTTGGTCTTGCCCATTTTATCCGCTAGAGGAGAGACTCCATGAACAAGAAGCTAGTCGCTGTCGCCATTGCGGGCCTGCTGGCTGCCCCGCTGGCGCAGGCGCAGACCGCAAACGTCACGCTGTACGGTCGCGCGAACATGAATATGGCGTTTGTTAACGGCGGGAAATTCGACGCGGCGTCAGGCAACACGAACCCGACCATCTTCCGGGTCGACTCGAACTCGTCGCGCTTCGGTATTCGTGGCACCGAGTCGCTCGGCGGCGGCCTCAATGCGATTTTCCAGATCGAGAACGGTTCGATCAACATGAGTTCCACCGGCGGCGTCCTCGCCGGCCGTGACACTTTCCTCGGCTTGAGCGGCAGCTGGGGTACGTTCAAGATGGGCTTCTTCAGCGCGCCCTACGACGACATCACCATCATTCAGGGCAGCAGCACGCTCAATACCGGCATTCTCTCGACCGGCTCGCTGTGGGCGCAAGCCACCCAGGACCCGTCGGGCACCGTCACGGGCACCCAGTCCACCGGCGGTGGTTTCGACTCCCGGCTGGCGAACTCGATTCGCTACGATTCGCCGAACTGGGCTGGATTCTCGTTTTCGGGGCAATTCGCTTCTGCCGAAAGGAGCGCGACCGCAGGAGGCGCGGGCCAGGCCGCCGGCGCGAACAACAATACCAGCGGTGGCAATTCCAGCAACAGCAACAGCCAGAGCTACATCGTGAGATACATCAATGGGCCGTTCACCGGCTTGTTCGGCTACGAGTACCACAACAACCTCCGTGGCCCGATTAATGCGAACCTGGACGACTCGGCATGGTCGATCGCTGCGCAGTGGCAATTCAGCGGGTTCAACGTTGGCGGCGTGTTCGAAAAGCTCGATTACGATGCCACGCGGACGACCGACCTCACGCGCCACTACTGGCAGATCCATTCGACGATCAACGTTGGCGCCAACGGCGAACTCTATGTGATGTACGGTTCAGCCGGCGATGGCGGGGGCAGCGCGGTGGTTGGCACGAGGGTCGGCCAACTGGTCAAGGGTGACAATACCGGCGCCGACACCTGGCAAGTGGCCTACACGCACGCCCTGTCGAAGCGCACGAAGCTCTTCACCGGTTACGTGAAGGTCAACAACGATAACCTCGCGTTCTATTCGTTCGGCGGCAACGCCAACTCCGTGAGGCCCGGTGCCAGCCCCGGCGGCTTCACCGCGGGCATGTGGCACAACTTCTGACGGAAGCGGTGGCGCATTCCGGCGACAGCCGGTAAAGCACGACAGACGGGCGCCTTCGGGCGCCCGTTTTTTATCCGTAGCCGCTGCGTCGCGCCAACCGAGAGAGCCCTTGAGAGCGAAGTTAATTGCCGCCTTCCTCGCCGGCCTGTTGGCCGTCCCGCTCGCGCGGGCACAGGAGGTGGGCGTCACGCTGTACGGCCGCGTGAACGTCGACATGGAAGTGGTCAACGGCAAGCAGACCGGACCGGGCTGTCCCGAGCAATGTCCGAACCCCAACAAGTTCCGGACGAATTCCAACTCTTCGATGTTCGGCATCCGCGGGGCGGAGCCCCTGGGGGCGGGTGTCTCCGCGATTTTCCAGATCGAGAACAACCTGTTGGTGACCGAAGGCCGCGGTACCCTGGCCAGCCGTGAAACGTTCCTCGGGCTGACCGGGCCCGTGGGCACATTCAAGATGGGCTATTTTCTCGGGCCGTACGACGACATTCTTCCGATCTTCGGCAATGTCCCGACGCTGACGACGTCGATCCTGTCCACGTCTGCGCTGTGGGCACAGGGTTTTCTGGGCCCGCCGGAAGCCGGTGGCTTCGACGACCGGCTCAGGCAATCGATCCGGTACGACACGCCGAGGATGTCCGGCTTCAACGCCAGCTTCCAGTACGCAAGCTACGAGGGGTTGTGGCGGCCCCACAGCAACGCCATCAGCACCGGCGCGTTCTACAACAACGGTCCGGTGCAGCTCGGCATCGCCTACCAACGCCACGACAGGATCCGCGGCACGCCTGCCGAGCCGTTCACCGATCATGCGCTCTCGGTCGCCGGCGGCTACCAGTTCGAGCTGGTCCGCATCGGCGCGGTCTACGAAAGGCTGCAGTACGAAGCCACGTCGACGACCGGCCTGAACCGCAACTTCTACGGCATCGGCGCAACCGCCGATGTCGGGCCCGGATTGCTGTACGCGTTCGTCGGACGTGCCGGAAACGGCACCGGCACCGCCGTCGATGGCACGCGCATCGGCGGCCTCACCAAAGGGAAGGACACGGGCTCGACCCAATGGACAGTCAGCTATACCTACGTCATGTCGGGGCGCACGCTGGCCTACGCCGGCTATGTCAAGATCCGGAACGATTCCAACGCCGCGTACACGTTCAATCAGAACCCGTATCCGATCCTGTGCAACGTCTACCCCGACGGGGAATGCGGCAGTCCGGGTGGATTCATCGTGGGGATGGCGCACTTCTTCTAGGCCTCTGCCCTGTGCGCGAAACCTCGAGCAGGTCCTGACATGCTGAACGATTTCATCGTCAGTTTCGATCGCGCGCTGCGCACGCTGGCCGGTGTGCCGGCGGCGTCACGCGCAACACCTGGAGCAAACCTCGAAGAAACGGCCCTGACGCCCGACGAGCGGCGTCACGCGGCGGGGCTGATGCGCGTCAATCACACCGGCGAGGTCTGCGCGCAGGCGCTCTACGCCGCGCAGGCGCTCCTCGCCCGCGATCCTGCCATCAAGCACGAGTTCGCCGTGGCCGCGCGCGAGGAGGAGGAGCATCTCGCCTGGACGCAGCAGCGCCTTGGCGAGCTCGACGACCGGCCATCGCTGCTCAATCCCCTCTGGTACGCGGGCTCCTTCGCGATCGGCGTCGCCGCCGGCGCGGCAGGAGATCGGGTGAACCTCGGCTTTGTCGTCGAGACGGAGCGACAGGTCGAGGAACATCTGACCGGGCACATGGCGCGACTCCCGGTCGCCGATGCGCGGAGCCGCGCTATCGTCGAGAAGATGCGCGACGACGAGGCGCGCCATGGCGCGGCCGCCAGGGCCGCGGGCGCCGTCGATCTCCCGTTTCCGGTGAAGGGGCTGATGCGCGTCGCGGCGGATGTGATGCGGTTGGTCGCGTACCGGATCTAGATTCGCCGCGGTGCAGTAGCGGAGCGCCGGCGAGCCGGCGCCTACGATTCGTGGGCGCGGGCTTGCCCGCGCTATGTGCCGATTCGTGGGCGCGGGCTTGCCCGCGCTATGCGCCGGTTCGTTTCCACGCGCGGAGGGCGGCGAGCCGGGCCGAGCGTATGGCCTTCGCGATCGCATCCGCCCGTGCGGATCCCGGGAATCCGGGCGCCGCCGCGCGGGCGATCGCGCCGGCGGGGACGCCTTTCACCACCGCGAGCGCCGAAAGAAGATAACGTGCCGGGGCGAAATCGTCCGGGGCATCCGGCGCCGACACGACGACGCACTCGCAGGCGTGCAGCAACGTCTCGAGCCGTTCCGGGCGGCGCAGTGCGTCGGCAGCGTTGATCACGCCGAGCAGGACCGCCGGCTGCAGCGCGGGCGCCCGAACAACGACCCGATGCCATCGCGCCGCGAGGCGCGCGGCATCGCGACATTCCAGCGGCACCTTGAGCCGGGCGGACATCGCCTCCGCGCGCTGCAGGGCGCGCATCGCCCGCGCGCGAGGCGCCCCACGGCGTGCCAGCGCTGCCGAATCATTGAAGTCATGCGCGAGAACGGCATACCTGACCGGCAACGTGAATCCTCGTTTCGCGGCATGCTCCAGCGCGAGCGACAGCCGGGCTCCGGGACTGGCCTGCGAACGCCGCGCACGCGAACCCGTGGCGTACAGCGCGTCCACTTCCGGCAGCAACTGCATGAGCGCCCCGCAGTTGTGCAACACCGAGAGCATCTGCGCCGGATGCGGCTCCAGCAAGCCTTTGGCGAGTTCCTGCCAGATGCGCTCGGAGGCGAGCTCTTTGATCTCGCCCGTCGCGACCAGCTCGCGCATCAGGCGCCGGGTCTCCGGCGCCACGACAAACCGGAAGCGGGCGGCAAAACGCGCGACGCGCAGCACGCGCAGCGGATCCTCGACGAACGCCGGGGAAACGTGCCGCAGCACGCCGGCCTCGAGATCGGCCTGCCCGCCGTAAGGATCGATCAGTTCGCCCCGCTCGTCGCGCGCCATCGCGTTGATCGTCAGATCACGGCGGGCGAGGTCCTCGACCAGCGTGACGTCGGGTGAGGCGAAGAACTCGAAACCGCGGTAGCCGCGCCCGTGCTTGCGCTCGGTACGGGCCAGCGCATATTCCTCGCCGGTATCCCGATGCAGGAATACCGGAAAGTCGCGGCCAACCGGCTTGTAGCCCGACGCGATGAGGATCTCCGGCGTCGCGCCGACGACGACCCAGTCGCGATCGGCGACCGGCCGGCCGAGCAGCTCGTCGCGTACCGAGCCGCCGACGCGGTAGAACTTCACTGCGCG
>CAYGYQ010000033.1:2208-9204 GCA_964354035.1 uncultured Bordetella sp. | reverse complement strand
TGCCGAACGCTAGGTCGTGGGCGCGGGCTTGCCCGCGCTCAGGCGACTTCCCTTGAGGGGCAGCCCCGCGGCTCCAGCCGCGAGCATGGGGGTCGTTCATCGCCCGCCGCGCACGCGATAGTCGTCGTACCGGCTCTTGGCGGCCTCCGGCCCGAGATACGTGGGCGCGACGGTCTCGAGCGCCTGCGGCCGGAAACCGAACACCGCGGGGAAATCGCAGCCGCAGACGCTGTCCCTTTCCATCGATGCGAGGTTGTCGCGGCTCATCAGCGTTCCGGGAAGAAGCTCCAGCACGGCGGCCTGCAATGTCCCGAGGGTTCGTCCGAGGCCGATGATCGGGCGCGGCTTGCCCGTCACCTCGCCGGCGTAGCGCACGAGCTCGCGCAGCGTGTAAATCGTCGGGCCGCAAAGAGGGTATCGCTGCCCGATCGTCGCCGGCAGCCCGAGCGACCGCACGATGCACTCGGCCACGTCACCGACGTACACCGGCTGGAACCTCGCATCGGCGCGCGCGAGCGCCATCACCGGGGCGAAGCGCAGCAGCCGCGCGAACAGATTGAGGAATGCGTCTTCGCGCCCGAAGATCACCGATGGTTCGACGATCGTCCAGTCGAGACCGGACGCCGCCACCGCCGCCTCGGCTTCGCCCTTGCTCCTGAGGTAGCGGCTCGGTCCGGCGGGATCGGCATTGAGTGCGCTCATGTGTACGAGCCTGCGCACGCCCGCCGCCTTGCAGGCGGCGATCACGTGGTTGGCGAGATCGACGTGCGCCTTCTGGAACGACTGGCCGCTGGTTTCGTTCAGGATTCCGACAAGGTTGATGACGGCCGCCGCGCCCCGCGCGAGGCGCGGCAACTCGTCCGCGCGGTTGACATCGGCCGCGACCACGCTGACCGTGGGCAGCACGAAGAGGGGCCGCGCCTTGTCGCGCGTGCGTGTCGGGACGACCACGCGCTCGCCCCCGGCAACCAGGCGATCCACGACCTGGCGGCCGACGAAACCGGTGCCGCCCACGACGAGGATCGTCCGCTCGGCCATCGCTCTCAGTTCATCTTCGTGGGCGCGGGCTTGCCCGCGCTCGACGGACGCGGGCGCAGGGCCCGCGACGGAGCGCGGCCAAGGCCGCGCCTACGGCGCAGCGGGATGCGGCTATGCCGCACACAGTGAGCGTGGGGGCCCCTGTCCATCAATCAGTGGCGGCGACAGCCATGCCGGTCCCGCTGCCGCGGGGAGGCACCGTGCCCAGCCGCGTCGAGAGCGGCACGAAGGTCTGGTCGAGCGCACGCGCATAGATCATGGCGTTGGCCAGCACCTTCTTCACGTAGTCGCGGGTTTCGTTGAACGGGATCGTTTCGACCCAGACCGCGCCTTCGAGCGGCGCGCCCGCGCGCCACGCCTGCGCGCGACCGGGACCGGCATTGTAGGCCGCGGCCGCGAGCGCCGGCAGGCGTTCGAGCCGGTCGAACCAGTACTTGAAATAGTAGGCGCCGAACTGCGTGTTGATCGCCACATCGGAAATCTGCGACGGACGGAAGTCGGCAAGTTTCAACTGCTTCGCGACCCATTGCGCCGTCGGCGGCATCAGCTGCATCAACCCCACCGCGCCGGCAGAGGACACGATGTCCGCGACGAAGCGCGACTCCTGACGCGCGATGCCGAACAGGAGCGCCGCGTCGACCGCGTGCTCCTGCGCGGCAGTCGTGAACTGCGGGCGAAACGGCATCAGGTAGCGCAGCCCGAAATCGTGCCGGGTCGACGTTCGTTCGGCGGTATTGATCGCGCGATCGTACAGACCCTCGCGGCGGGCGTATTCCGCCGCCACGAGCAGCGCCTCGTCGGGCAGGCCGCGCACGATGTAGAGCCACTCCCGCTGCGACTCCGGCCGCATGTCGAGTTGCGCAAGCTTGACCGCGCGGCGCACGGCGGCACCTGCGCCAAAAGTCGTCAGCGTCGCAGCGTCGGCCTCGATCGGCGCGCTCGGGGTCTCCTGCCGCTGTCCGATCGCCTCTGCCGACAGCATGCCGTAGAAACTGATCTCGCCGGCAAGTCCGCCATAGATCGCCGCGGCGTCCACCGGCCGGCCCAAGGCGGCAAGCGAGCGCGCTTTCCAGTAACGCCATGCCGATTCCTGCGCCTCGGCCGGCGGCATGGCCTCGATCGCCGCCAGTACGTCCGGCCAGTCGCCGGACCGCAACGCGGCACGCACCCGCCAAGCGCGCGGCACATCGGACAACGCCACATTCCCCGCCTCGCGATACCACGCCGCGGCGAGCGGATGGAGCTGGCGTGCCGCGTGGAAAGCGATCCGCGCGTTCCCGTAGAGCTGGTCGGCTTCGGGCAGAAGGCCGCGTTGCTTCTCCCAGGCCACGCGGACACCGGCGGCGTCGTTGCGCGCCGCCCGCTCGAGCGCATAGAGCGCGAGATCCCGGCCACCCTGCTGCTGCCAACGGAATTCGCCTCGGGCAAGCGCGGGTCCCGGATTCGCGTCGACGCGCGCGAATTCCTGCGTCGCGATCCGGTTGGCGGGTGGCAGGTCCATGGCGATCGCCTGCGCGACGCGAACGTTGCCGGCTTCGGTTGCCAGACGGAAGCGCGTGCGTCGATCCTCGATAGTCAGCTCGCCCTTCGCGATCAGGGCGGCAAACAGCGGCGCGCAGGACTCCGGCGTCGCCTGGCCCGTGAACCAGATCGGTTTCGCGTCCCCGAGCGCGACGTCGCCGTCACGCTGGCGGCGGTATTGCACGCCGAAACAGGCAAGCTCGACATCCTCACCGGCCGGCGGCGGGTAATGGGCGGCGAACGTCGACCACTGACCGCGCTTCCCCAGCGCCTTCAGCCAATCAACCCGCAGGCGGTCGGCAAGCGGGGATTTGGGCCAGCGGACGAAGAAGGCGCCGATCTCCTCCTCGGTCGCAGTCTCGAGCTGGAGCATCCGCTGCCAGTACTCGACGTAGGAGACGAGGACATGATCCGCCAGTCTCGGCGCCAGCGCGCCGAGCCGACCCCGGTCGCCGCGCTCGAATGCCGCGCGCGCGGCGAGAAAGTCCTTGTCGCTCTGGGAGGCGGCAGGGGCCGCCAGGGCGCTGCCGGCGAGGCAGAGGGCGAGCGCGCAGGCACGGAACATTCGGTACATGAGGCGTATTGTCCGCGACGGGGGGGCTCGAGGGCAACCTCCATTATGCCGGTACGCAGTCAAGGGACCGTTTGCGGACACCGGCGATGCCCCCCCGATGCTAAGATTCAAGGACCATGCAGGCGCCCGTGCGGTACCCCGCGCGGCGCGGTCACGACATCGGGGAGGGCGATGGGACAACGCAAGATGGCCACGCTGGTCGGCGTCGTCATGGGCAGCGAAAGCGACTGGGACATCATGCGCCACGCAGCGATGCAGCTCGACGCCTTCGCCATCGCGTACGAAGCGCGCGTGCTCTCGGCGCACCGGATGCCCGACGACATGCTCGAATATGCGGAGGACGCCGGTCCGCGCGGACTGCGCTGCATCATCGCGGGCGCGGGCGGCGCGGCGCACCTCCCGGGCATGCTCGCATCGAAGACCGCAGTGCCCGTGCTCGGGGTTCCCGTGCCGTCGAAGTACCTGCGCGGCGAGGACTCCCTGTTCTCGATCGTGCAGATGCCGAAGGGCATCCCGGTCGCGACGTTCGCCATCGGCGAGGCCGGCGCGGCGAACGCCGGCTTGTTCGCCGTCGCGCTGCTCGCCGGCACCGATCCTGCCGTGGCGCGCAAGCTCGCCGCGTTCCGGCTGAAGCAGACGAACGCCGCCCGCGCGATGCGCGTGCCTCCGGCGACCTGACCGGCGGTGGATACCGTCGTCCCTCCCGGCGCGTGGCTGGGCCTGCTGGGGGGCGGCCAGCTCGGCCGGATGTTCTGCATGGCGGCGCAGAGCCTGGGCTACAGGGTCGTCGTGCTCGATCCGGGCGAGGAAGGTCCTGCCGGCAGCGTCGCCGACCGCCACGTTCGCTGCGACTATCTCGATCCGGCAGGACTGGCCGAACTCGCCGCGCTCGCGGGCGCCGCCACCACCGAGTTCGAGAACGTTCCCGCGGCGGCGCTTGCGTTCCTGGCGCGCACGGCGCGCGTCTGCCCGGCGGCGGAAAGCGTTGCGATCGCGCAGGACCGGATCCGCGAGAAGACGTTCCTGGCAGATCACGGCTTCAGCGTCGCGCCCTACGCCGTGCTGGCAAGCGAAGACGATGCGCGCCGGGTCGATGCGTCGCTCTGTCCCGGGATCGTCAAGAGCGCGCGCATGGGGTATGACGGCAAGGGCCAGATCCGCGTCGCGACGCAGGACGACGTCGCGGCCGCATGGATCGCGATGGGCGGGATACCCTGCATCATCGAGCGGCTCGTGCCGCTCGCGGCCGAGGTTTCGGTCATCGTCGCGCGCACGGAGCACGGCGACGCCACCACCTGGCCCGTCGCCGAGAATCACCATCGCGACGGCATCCTCGACGTGTCGATCGTCCCGGCGCGCGTGCCCGCCGCGCTGGCCGCGGAAGCACGGGACGTGGCGACCGCGGTCGCAACGAAGCTCGACTACCGCGGCGTGCTGTGCGTCGAGATGTTCGTGACGACGCAGGGCAGGCTCATCGTCAACGAGATCGCTCCGCGGCCCCACAACAGCGGCCACTATTCGATCGACGCCTGCGTGACTTCGCAATTCGAGCAGCAGGCGCGCGTGCTCGCCGGGCTGCCGCTCGGCGACCCCAGGCAACACCAGCCCGCGGTGATGGTGAACCTGCTGGGCGACATCTGGTTCACGGCTGCCGGCGCCGCCGCGCGCGAGCCCGACTGGACGCGCGTGCTCGTCCATCCCGCCGCGAAGCTCCACCTTTACGGCAAGGCGGAACCGAGGCGCGGCCGGAAGATGGGGCACGTCACCTGCCTCGCGCCGACGCTTCCCGAGGCGCTGGCCACGGCGCGAGCGATCAAGGGCGATCTCGGCATTCCGGGCGCGGAGCTGCTTTGAGCGGCGAACCCGATATCCACGCCGGTAACCCAGACGACGCGGCCCCGCTCGCGGGCATCCGCGTGCTGGACCTGACGCGACTTCTGCCTGGCCCCGTCTGCACACTCTATCTCGCCGACCTCGGCGCCGACGTGATCAAGGTCGAGGACACCGGCGCCGGCGACTATGCGCGCGATCTCGGCAACCGGCCGGGAACGGTCTCGGCTTTCTACCGTGCCGTGAATCGCAACAAGCGCAGCATCGCGCTCGACCTCAAGGATGCGCGCGGCCGTGAGGCATTCATGGCGCTGACAAAGGACGCCGACGTGATCGTCGAAGGCTTTCGTCCCGGCGTCGTCGCCGCGCTCGGCGTGGACTACGCGACGGTCGCGGCAATCAATCCGCGCATCGTCTACGCGGCGATCTCCGGCTACGGCCAGACCGGACCGCGCGCGCACTTCGCCGGGCACGACATCAATTACCTGGCCCGTGCCGGCGTGCTCGACCAGATCGGCGCGCACGGAGGCCCGCCGGCGCTGTGCAACCTGCAGATCGCCGACCTGCTGGGCGGCGCCGCGTCGGCTGCAATCGGGCTCCTCGCCGCGCTGCTCGGTGCCCAGCGGACCGGCCGCGGACGCTATGTGGACGTCGCGATGGCCGACGCTTCGCTCGCGCACAACATTTTCGCGTTGCACGCGCTGGAGCAATGGGGACGCGTGCTTCCGCGCGGCGCGGACCTCCTGACCGGCGGCGTGCCGTGCTACGGCGTCTATCCGACGCAGGACGGGCGCTGGCTCGCCGTGGGCGCACTGGAGGAAAAATTCTGGCAGGCGCTCTGCGCGACCATCGCGCGCCCCGATCTCGTCGCCTTCCGTCTCGCGCTGGGCGACGAAGGCGCGCGTGTTCGCCGCGAACTCGAACGCGTCTTCGCCGGCGCGCCGCTCGCGGCCTGGACGGCAAAGTTCGCGACCGTCGATTGCTGCGTCACGCCGATCGCCACACTCGACGAGGCGCTCACCGACCCGCAATTCGCCGCGCGCGAGATGGTGCTGACCCGCAGCGACGGAACGCGCGAGTACGCGCCGCCGTTCAAGCTCTCGGCGCACTCTTTTGCGGTGACGCGGCAGGCTCCGGCGCAAGGGGAGCACAGCGCGGAGGTGCTGCGCGAGGCGGGCTACGCCGACGCGGCCATCAGCGCGCTCATCGCCGAGGGCGTCGTCAGGATTTCCTGACGGGCTTCGCGCCGGCATCGCGCCGCGCGGCGCCGATGGGCAGCGCGGCAACGCGCGCGTATTCCGGATCGTCGAAGCGGCAACCGGCCGCGACGTAACCCGCGGCCATCGCGGTCGCGTCGGATCCCCAGAAGAGCTCGTCGCCGATTGCGAGCGTGGGCACGCCGAAAACCCCCCGCGCGATCGCCTCGTCCGTATTGCGCCGCAACTCGTCCTTGACCTCTGCGGACGCAATGCGCGCATCGGCATCGCACACGCCGAGCTCGGCGACGAGCTCCGCCCATTCGATCGGCAGATCGGGCAGCCGGCCGTCGCGCCAGACGAACCGGAAGATGCGATGCACCACGTCGGGCGTCGAATCGCAGGCGATCGCGAGCCGCAGCAAAGGCAGCGGATTGAAGGGATGCTCGGGCGGGAAACGCAAACCGATGCCGAGCTCCTTCGCGCGCCAGATGCAATAGCGGTAGGTGAAGATGCGCTTGGCGGGAATCTCGGCCGGGCCCTTCTGCCCGTTCGCGCCGAGCAGGCCGGCGAAGAGCACCGGGCGATAACGCACGGACACGCGCGGCCCGAGCGAGGTGAACTGCTCGCTCTGCAGATAGGCAAAGGGCGAAACGAAGTCGAAGTACCAGTCGGCGATCATCGGGGACGATGCGCCGACCGGCGTTCCGGCAACGCCGCCAGCACGCCGCGCTTGGCGTCGGCGTCGAGCAGACTCCAGGCGGCGATCTCGTCCAGCGTGCGGAAACAGCCGAGACAGAGGGCACCCTCTGCGTCCAGCACGCACACGCTGATGCA
>CAYGYQ010000033.1:0-2108 GCA_964354035.1 uncultured Bordetella sp. | reverse complement strand
GCTCATGCGGGCGACTCGCCTTTGGCGGCGAGCGCGCGCGCCACGCGCGACACCGGAGGCCGGCCGAGGAAATCGGAGATCATCTGGCCGGCGGCGCGGAGCTTGATCAGGTCGACGCCGGTGTCGATGCCAAGTCCGTTCAGCAGATAGACGACGTCCTCGCTCGCCACATTGCCGGTTGCGCCTTTGGCGTAGGGACAACCGCCCAGACCCGCGACCGAACAGTCGAACGTCGCCACGCCCAGCTCCATTGCGGCGTAGAGGTTGGTCAGCGCCTGGCCATAGGTGTCGTGAAAATGGCCGGCGAGTGCGGCGACCGGCACGTGTTCGGCAACGAGGGCGAAGAGCGCGGCCGCCTTCCCCGCGGTGCCCACACCGATCGTGTCGCCCAGCGAAACCTCGTACGCGCCCGCCGCGAACAGCGCCGCGGCGATCTGCGCCACCGCGCGCACATCCACGTCGCCCTCGTACGGGCAGCCGAGCACGCACGAGATGTAGCCGCGCACGCGCATGCCACTCGACTTCGCTGCGCTGAATATCGGCTGCGCCCGCTCGAGGCTTTCGGCGATGCTGCAGTTGATGTTCTTCCGCGAGAACGTCTCCG
This sequence comes from uncultured Bordetella sp., assembly GCA_964354035.1. Taxonomy (GTDB): domain Bacteria; phylum Pseudomonadota; class Gammaproteobacteria; order Burkholderiales; family Casimicrobiaceae; genus CAIWHR01. The sequence goes on along the minus strand of CAYGYQ010000033.1, from coordinate 1,504 downwards.
AGGCCGCGACGAACACCGCGACCTCGTCGGCCCCCGCCGCGGCCGCCGCATCGAAGCCCTTCATGTTGGGTGTCAGCACGGGGTAGCGCACACCGGGCCGGCGGCGGATCCGCGCCATCACGGCGGCGGCATCCGCCATCTGCGGCACCCACTTCGGCGAAACGAACGACGTCGCCTCGATCGCCGCAAACCCGGCGTCGGTGAGCCGGTCGATCAGCGCGACCTTGACGTCGGTGGGCACCATGGCCTTTTCGTTCTGCAGCCCGTCGCGCGGCCCGACCTCGACGAGGCGAACCGACGGCGGGAGCCTGGCGGTGAACGTCATGATGGGCTGCGTTTCGACATCAATAACCCCGGGCACGGTCGACGGTGCCGGTGACGGGCTCCCCGCGCTCGAGCCGGCGGATCTTGCCGGCCACCTGGAGGGCGGCGTCCTCCACCAGCGTCACGGCCGATGCGTGCGGCGTCAGCGTGATCCGCGGATGATGCCAGAACGGATGGCCGGAAGGCAGCGGCTCGGCGCGAAAGACGTCGAGCGTGGCGCCGGCGAGATGGCCGCAGTCCAGCGCCGCGACCAGATCGTCGTCCACGACGATGTCGCCGCGCGCGACGTTGACCAGGTGGGCACCGCGCGGCAGCGCTGCGAACGCGGTACGGTCAAGCAACCCCCGCGTTTCGTGCGTCAACGGCAGCAGGCAAACCAGCACCTGCGACGCCGCCAGGAACGACGCCAGTTCCGCGCGCCCCGCGAATGACTCGACGCCCGGCGAGCGCTTGCGGGAGAGGCTCCAGACGCGCAGCGGAAAGCCGAAGGGTGCCAGCGCCTCCGCCACCGCCCGCCCCAGCACCCCGAAGCCGAGGATGCCTACGCCGAATGCGGATTTGGCGATCCGCGGCCGCGGCTGCCAGCGGCCTTCGCGCTGCTGCGCGACATCGGCGTCCAGCTCGCGATAGGCGCGCAGCACCGCGAGCGTGACGTACTCCCCCATCTGCGCCGCCATTCCGGCGTCCTCCAGGCGGATCACTGGCACGCCGTCGGGCAGCGCCGGCGTGGCGAGCAACACCTCGACGCCGGCGCCCAGGTTGAAGATCGCCTTCACGGGCCGCGCGCGCGCGAACAACTCCGCCGGCGGTTTCCAGACCAGCGCGTAGTCAGGCGCCGCCGGCGCGTCGGGCCACACCGAGATCGCCGCGTCCGGAAGCGCGCTCGCCAGCGCCGCGCGCCATGCGTGGCCCTCGTCGCGAGGCGTTTGCAGCAGGATCTGCACGAAGTCGGCGCGGGAGGACGGCGGACTGAACCGTCAATCGTCGTCGATATCGACGAGGTCCGCGCCTTCCCTCACGCGATCACCCGCGCGGAAGTTCACGGCCGCCACGACACCTGCCGCCGGCGCGACGATCGTGTGCTCCATCTTCATCGCCTCGAGGATCATCAACGGCGCACCCTTGCCGACCCGATCGCCGGCCTTGACCATCACGGCGACGACCGTGCCGGACATGGGCG
>CAYGYQ010000032.1:0-21338 GCA_964354035.1 uncultured Bordetella sp. | reverse complement strand
CTACCCGAAGGAGTGGGAGAACCAGGACAAGTGGAACGGCGGCTGGGTCCGCCGGGCCGACGGCAGCATCGAGCCGCGCCAGGGGGCGAAGTGGAAGCTCTTGATGCGCATCTTCGCCAATCCCAACCTGCCGCAGATCGACGACTACTACGAGCCGTTCACTTTCGACTACGATCACCTGCAGTCCGCGCCCGAGATGAAGGCGGCGCCGACCGCGCGGCCGCGCAGCCTGATCACCGGCATGCAGATGGACAAGATCGTCTGGGGCCCGAACTGGGAGGAGATCCTGGGCGGCGAATTCGCCAAGCGCTCGAAGGACCGTAACTTCGACGACATCCAGAAGGACATCTACGGCCAGTTCGAGAACACGTTCATGATGTACCTGCCGCGGCTGTGCGAGCACTGCCTCAACCCGGCGTGCGCCGCGAGCTGTCCTTCAGGGTCGATCTACAAGCGCGAGGAAGACGGCATCGTGCTGATCGACCAGGACAAGTGCCGCGGCTGGCGGATGTGCGTCAGCGGCTGTCCGTACAAGAAGATTTACTACAACTGGAAGAGCGGCAAGGCCGAGAAGTGCATCTTCTGCTATCCGCGCGTCGAGGCCGGGCAGCCGACCGTGTGCTCGGAGACCTGCGTGGGCCGCATTCGTTACCTGGGCGTGCTGCTGTATGACGCCGACCGCATCGCCGAGGCGGCGAGTGTGGAGCGCGACCGCGACCTGTACGACGCCCAGCTGTCGATCTTCCTCGATCCCGACGATCCCAGGGTGATCGAGCAGGCGCGCGCCGACGGTATCCCCGACAACTGGCTCGAGGCGGCGCGCCGGAGCCCCGTCTACAAGATGGCCGTGGACTGGAAGGTGGCGTTGCCCCTGCATCCGGAGTACCGGACGCTGCCGATGGTGTGGTACGTGCCGCCGCTGTCGCCGATCACCGCCGCCGCCAATGCGGGGCAGGTCGGCACCAACGGCGAGATTCCCGATGTCACGCAGCTGCGCATCCCGGTCAAGTACCTGGCCAATCTGCTCACCGCTGGCGACACGGCGCCCGTGGTGCGCGCGCTCGAGCGGATGCTCGCGATGCGCGCCTACCAGCGCGCCAAGCACGTGGACGGGGAAGTCAACCTGGCCGCGCTGAAGCAAGTCAATCTCACCCAGGCCGAGGTCGAGGACATGTACCACGTGATGGCGATCGCCAACTACGAGGACCGGTTCGTCATCCCCTCGACGCATCGCGAATACGCGGAAAACGCGTTCAGCGTGCGCGGCGGCTGCGGCTTCTCGTTCGGCAATGGCTGCTCCGAGGGCATTGGCGAGACGAGCCTCTTCGGCAGCGAGAAAAAGCGCACGATTCCGATCAAGGCGGTGGTATGAGCGCGCTCGGATTGTCCCGGCCCGTCGGCGCGCCCGGCACGCTGCGCGTGCTGGCGGCGCTGCTGTCCTATCCCGATGCCGGCGTGCGCGGCCATCTGCCCGAGATGCTGGAGATACTTCGGCGCGAGAACGCGTTGCCGGTCGGCCGGCGCGCCGAGCTCGAAGCGTTGATCGCCAAGCTGCGCGGCGACGACCCGCTGGACGTCGAGGCCGAGTACGTGCAGCTCTTCGACCGCGGCCGCGGCACGTCGCTGCACCTGTTCGAGCACGTGCACGGCGACTCGCGGGACCGCGGCCCGGCGATGATCGATCTCGCGCAGACGTACGAGCAGGCGGGACTGCTGCTGGCGCCGGGAGAGCTGCCCGACTTCCTGCCGGCTGTGCTCGAGTTCGTGTCCACGCAGCCGCCGCGCGAGGCGAGGGCATTCCTCGGCGAGACGGCGCACATTCTCAATGCGATCTTCGGCGCTCTGCGGAAACGCGAGAGCGCGTACGCGAGTGTGCTCGGTGCGCTGCTGGAGGTCGCGGGCGAGACGGCGCAGGCGGTCGCCACGGATGTCGAGGAGTCGCTCGACGAAACCTGGGCCGAGCCGCCGGTGTTCGATGGCTGCTCGGCAAAGGGGCAGGCACGGCCGGGCGCGCCGCAGCCGATTCAGGTGATGCACAGGAAGGTGCAACCGGCACCCGCGGCGAGCGCCGCCGCGACGCCGGTTTCGAACGTGGGGGTCCAGCGATGAGTTCCTATCTCAACAATCTCGCCTTCGTCGTCTATCCGTACGTGTGTCTGGCCGTGTTCCTGATGGGCAGCCTCGCCCGCTTCGATCGCGACCAGTACACGTGGAAGAGCGACTCGTCGCAGATGCTGCGCACCGGGACGCTGCGCTGGGGCAGCAACCTGTTCCACGTCGGCATCCTGTTCCTGTTCTTCGGACACCTGTTCGGGCAGCTCACGCCGCACTGGATGTACGAACCGTTCATCAGCGCTCCGCAGAAGCAGTTGCTGGCGATCATCGCCGGCGGCGTGGCGGGTGCGATCTGCTTCGTCGGCCTGACGCTGCTCCTGCACCGGCGCATCTTCGACCCGCGCATCCGCCTGACCAGCCACCGCACCGATCTCGCGATCCTGGTGATCCTGTGGGTGCAACTTGTGATCGGTCTGAGCACGTTGCCGGCTTCGCTGCACCATGTGTCCGACCCGCAGACCATGCTGCGCCTGGCCGAGTACCTGCAGGGCATCGCCACCTTCCAACCCAACGCGGCGCTGGTGGCCGGCATCGAGTGGCACTTCCAGGCGCACTTGCTGCTCGGCATGACGATCTTCCTGCTGTTCCCGTTCAGCCGGCTGGTGCACGTGTGGAGCGGCTTCGCGACGCTCGGCTATCTGCTTCGCCCGTACCAGCTGGTGCGCAGCCGGCGGCTCAACGTTCCTGCAGGCCGCAACCTGCCGGGCCAAACCGGCGCCGGCGACTGACGGCGACACGACCATGTCCGAAACACTCGTCCCCGTCGCCGCCGTCGCTCGGGTTAACGGCGTCGCGCTGCACGGGCCGGCCGAAAGCGTCGCGCCGGAAGCGCTGCGCCAGCGCGCCTGCACCGAGCTCCTGCGCCAGGCCGCGCAGCGCGAAGGCCTGCTCGCCGCCGCCGACGTGCCCGGGACCGATGGCGCCATCAGCGAGGCCGCGACCGCGGCGATCGACGCCCTGCTCGAATTGGAGTTGCGGGTGCCGGAGCCGTCTGACGAAGCGTGCCGCCGCTATCACGCAGCGCACACGGCCAGATATGCCGCGGGTGAGCGCCTGCGCGCGCGGCACATCCTGTTCGCGGTCACGCCGGGCGTCGACGTGGTCGCGCTGCGCAAGCGCGCGGAGGACGCGCTGCTCGAAGTGCGTTGCCACGACGCTACGGCAGGCGATGCGTTCGCGGACGCCGCGCGCACGCTGTCCAACTGCCCGAGCGGCGCGGAAGGCGGCGATCTCGGCTGGGTCGAGACGAAGGACTGCGCGCCGGAGTTCGCGCGCGAGATCTTCGGCAAGGCCGAGGTCGGGGTCCTGCCGCGGCTCGTGCACAGCCGCTTCGGCCTGCACGTGGTCGAGGTGCAGGCCCGGGAGCCGGGCGTGGTCCCGGAATTCGCCACGGTGCGCGGCGCGGTAGCGGTGGCGTTGCGCCAGCAGGGTTTCGTGACCGCGCTGCGCCAGTACCTGCAGGTGCTCGCGGGCGCCGCGATCGTCGAGGGCGTGGACCTCGAAGGCACGAACCAGCCGCTCGTTCAGTAGCGGCACGGCGCGGGACTGCGCGATGCCCGACGAGCTGCTGCAACGACTGCGCCGGTTTCATGACGACTACTTTCCCGGCGTCGCCGACCGGTTCCAGAGCCTGGTCAGGGACGGGCAGCATCCGACGATCCTGTTCATCGGCTGCTCGGATTCCCGCATCGTCCCGTATCTGCTGACCGGTACCGGTCCGGGCGAGCTCTTCATTATCCGCAACGTCGGCGCATTCGTGCCGCCGTACGACGGCTCGGCGGGTTACCACGGCACCGCGGCCGCCATCGAATTCGCGGTGCTGACGCTCGAGGTGGCGCACATCATCGTCTGCGGCCACTCGCACTGCGGCGGCATTCGCGCGCTGTACGAGGAGGTGCCGCCGGAGGCGATCAACCTCAGGGCATGGCTGGAGCTCGGGCGCGAAGCGGTGCTGCCGGTGCAGCTGACGGAGGAGGCGCTGTGCCGCACCGAGCAGCGGGCGATCGTGCTGCAGCTCGAGCGGCTGATGGGCTATCCGATGGTGCGCAAGCGCGTCGAGGCCGGGAAGCTGGCGTTGCATGGCTGGCACTACGTGCTCGAGGACGGCGAAGTGCACGTGTTCGACGTGAAGTCCGGCAGCTTCGTGGCCGCGGCACAGGCGCTGCACAGCGGCACGGGACCGTACCAACCGTTCACCGACGAGGATTCCGGCCGGAACGGCAGCACGCCGCCCTGAAATCAGTTGACGATCTGCGCGAGCTCGCCGGCCTTGTACTTCGCGGCGATCCGGTCCAGCGGGATGGACTTGATCTTCGAGGCCATGCCGGCGCAGCCGAACTGCTCGTAGCGCTGCCTGCAGATCGTCTTCGCCGCCTCGCGCGCGGGCTTGAGGTAGTCGCGCGGGTCGAACGCGCTCTTGTTCTGGTTGAGGAACTTCCGGACGGCCGCCGTCATCGCGAGCCGGATGTCGGTGTCGATGTTGATCTTGCGCACGCCGTGCCGGATCCCCTCCTGGATCTCCTCGACCGGCACGCCATAGGTCTCCTTCATCTCGCCGCCGTTCTCGCGGATGATGGCGAGCAGGTCCTGCGGCACCGACGAGCTGCCGTGCATCACCAGGTGCGTGTTGGGAATGCGCGCGTGGATCGCCTTGATCCGGTCGATCGCGAGAATGTCGCCGGTCGGCTTGCGCGTGAACTTGTACGCGCCGTGCGAGGTGCCGATCGCTATTGCCAGGGCGTCCAGCTGTGTCGCCTTGACAAAATCGGCCGCCTGGTCGGGATCGGTGAGCAGCATCTCACGGGTCATCGTTCCTTCCGCGCCATGCCCGTCCTCCTTGTCGCCCATCATGGTCTCCAGCGAGCCGAGGCAGCCGAGCTCGCCCTCGACGGTCACGCCGATCGCGTGCGCCGTCGCGACGACCTTCCGCGTGACGTCGATGTTGTACTCGTAGCTCGCGATCGATTTGCCGTCGGCCTGCAGCGAACCGTCCATCATGACGCTCGAGAAGCCCAGGCGCATCGCCTGCAGGCAGACGTCCGGCGACTGTCCGTGGTCCTGGTGCATCACGACCGGGAGGTCGGGATAGCTCTCGACCGCGGCTTCGATCAGGTGGCGCAGGAACGTCTCTCCCGCGTACTTCCGCGCACCGGCGGACGCCTGCATGATCACCGGGCTGTCGGTCTCGGACGCTGCCGACATGATCGCCTGAACCTGCTCGAGGTTGTTGACATTGAACGCCGGCAAGCCGTAGCCGTGTTCGGCGGCATGGTCGAGCAGCTGGCGCATCGAGACGAGAGGCATGGAGATCTCCTTGGGGTGCGAACGGATTGCGGTTTGGCCGTGCGAACGGAAATGCCCTCAGCCTTGCGCCCGAGTTTCCAGCATCGCCACGGCGGGCAGCTTCTTGCCTTCGAGGAATTCGAGGAACGCGCCGCCGGCGGTGGAGATGTACGAGACGCGGTCGGCGACCCCAAATTTGTGGATAGCGGCGACGGTGTCGCCGCCGCCCGCGATCGAGAACGCCGACGATGCCGCGATGGCCTCCGCCAGCGCCTTGGTGCCGGCCGCGAAGGCCTCGAACTCGAACACGCCGATCGGTCCGTTCCAGACGATCGTGCCGGCTTTGGCGATGATCATTTTCAGCGCGGCAACCGAGCTTGGTCCGATGTCGAGGATCATGTCATCCGGCTCGACGTTGTCGATCGCCTTGAGCGTGGGTGCCGCCGTCGCCGAGAACTCCTTCGCGCAGATGACGTCGACCGGGATCGGCACCTTGCCCGGGAACGCGTCGAGGATCGCCTGGGCTTCACCGACGAGGTCGGCCTCGACGAGCGACTTGCCGACGTGGCCGTGCGCTGCGAGGATGAACGTGTTGGCAATGCCGCCGCCGACGACAAGCACATCCACCTTGGCGGCGAGCGCCTTCAGCACCGTGAGCTTGGTCGAGACTTTCGCTCCACCGACGATGGCGACCACGGGCCGCGCCGGGTGAGCGAGCGCCTTGCCCAGCGCCTCCAGCTCGGCTGCCATCAGCGGCCCGGCGCAGGCAGTTGGTGCATGCTTCGCGATCCCGTGCGTGGTTGCCTCGGCTCGATGCGCGGTGCCGAACGCGTCGTTGACATAGACGTCGCAAAGACGCGCCATCTTGCGCGCAAGGGTGTCGTCGTCCTTCTTCTCGCCGGCATTGAACCGGCAGTTCTCGAGGAGCGCTACGGCGCCCGGTTTCAGCGCGGCATGCCACGCGCCGCCGTCGACCCAGTCCTTGACGAGCGGCACCGGCATGCCGAGGAGCTCGGACAGCCGTTTCGCGATCGGCGCGAGCGAATCCGCTTCGCTCCACTTCCCTTCCGTCGGTCGGCCGAGGTGCGACGTCACCATCACCGCGGCGCCCCGTGCAAGCGCGTCGCGGATGCCCGGGACCGATGCCCGGATCCGCGAGTCGTCGGTGATGTTGCCGGCATCGTCCTGCGGCACATTGAGATCGGCGCGGATGAAGACGCGCTTGCCGGCGACGGCAATGTCGGTGAGGCGATTGAAGCTCATGGCGATCCTCGGTGCAGTAGGGGCGCAACCAGAAAGGGGAAGGGGCCGCTACCGGTGCCCCCGCCGACGGCGGACTACTTCGCCATCACCCGGACCATCTCCAGCACCTTGCACGAGTACCCCCATTCGTTGTCGTACCAGGCAACGACCTTGACGAACGTGCCGTCCAGCGCCATGCCGGCGTCCGCATCGAACACCGAGGTGCGGCTTTCGCCACGGAAGTCGGTGGCGACCACCTTGTCGGTGGTGTAACCGAGTACCCCCTTCATCGGCCCCTCGGCGGCCGCCTTCATCGCGGCGCAGATGGCGGCATAGGTCGTCTCCTTCACCAGCTCCACCGTGAGGTCCACTACCGAGACGTCCGAGGTCGGCACGCGGAACGCCATGCCGGTGAGCTTCTTGTTGAGCTCGGGGATGACCTTGCCCACGGCCTTGGCGGCCCCCGTGGACGATGGGATGATGTTCTCGAGGATGCCGCGCCCGCCGCGCCAATCCTTGTTCGACGGGCCATCGACGGTCTTCTGCGTGGCTGTCGCCGCATGCACGGTGGTCATCAGGCCGCGCTTGATGCCCCAGTTGTCGTGCAGCACCTTGGCGACCGGCGCGAGACAGTTGGTAGTGCAGGAGGCGTTGGAAATGACGGCCTGCCCGGCATACGTCTTGTCGTTGACGCCGAATACGAACATCGGGGTGTCGTCCTTCGAGGGGGCCGACATGATCACCTTCTTCGCGCCCGCGGCAATGTGCTTGTTCGCGGTTTCGAGGGTGAGAAAGAGCCCCGTCGCTTCGACCACGATGTCGGCGCCGACCTCTTTCCACTTGAGCTCGGCCGGATCCTTGAGGGCGGTGAGGCGGATCTTCTTGCCATTGACCACCAGCGTGCTGCCGTCGACGGCGATGTCGCCTTTGAAGCGGCCATGCACCGAGTCGTAGGCCAGCATGTAGGCGAGGTAGTCGGGCTCGAGCAGGTCGTTGATGCCGACCACCTCGATGTCGGGGAAGTCCCGGACCGCGGCGCGCAGCACCATGCGGCCGATGCGGCCGAAGCCGTTGATGCCAATCTTGATCGTCATGCTCTGCTCCCGATGGAAAAAAAAGTCTGCTATGTGGCCGAGTCAACGCGCCGTTGATTCGAGCGCGCCACAGGCTGCGGCCAGGCCATCCAGATCGCGCCAGCCGTATCCCGCCTCGACCAGATCCATGCCATCCCACTGGAATGGCTGTTCGACGATGAGCTCGCCGCCCAGACTCTCGTAGAATGCCCGAGCTCCCCTGTTGCCCGCTATGACCCAAGTCAATAGACCGGTCGCGCCCTGTGCGCGGCGGGCTTCCCCAACCGCGCTGACGAGCTGCCGGCCCAGCCCGGCCCGCTGAAATTCGCGCCGCAGGTAGACCGCCGCGAGCTCGGAATCGAAGCCGTGCTTCGTCGGTTGCAGGGGCGAGCCGCAGGAAAATCCGACGATGTCCGCATCGCGTTCCGCGACGAAAACGCAGGTGGTGTTCGGCCCTGCCGTCAGGACGCGGTCCCAGAGGGCGGTGCTGGCTTCGACCTGCATCGCGTCGAGGTACGCGTCGGGTATCAAGCCGCGATAGGTCGTGCGCCAGCTGTCGATGCGAACGCGCGCGATCGCGGGAGCGTCGCCGGCCGTCGCGCGGCGGACGGCGAGCGGGCTCATCCAACGACGCGCTTCACCGCGGCGACGACGTTTTCCACGGTGAAGCCGAAGTGCTTGAACAGCACGCCGGCCGGTGCGGATTCGCCGAACGCGTCGAGGCCGATGATCGCGCCGCGCCCGTCGTCGATCGCGCCGACGTACTTGTGCCAGCCTGCGGTCGAGCCGGCCTCCACGGCGACGCGCGGCACGCCCGGTGGCAGCACGCTCGCGCGGTAGGCGGCATCCTGCCGGTCGAAAACGCTGGTGCCCGGCATCGACACGACGCGCACCGCCACGCCCTCCGCCGCCAGTGCCGCGCGGGCGCCCATCGCCAGCGCCACTTCCGAGCCCGTCGCGATGATCAGCGCGCGCTTCGCGCCGGCGCCATTCCAGTCGGCCAGTACGTAGCCGCCACGGCGTATCGCCGCGATCTGCGCGTCGTCGCGCGCCTGGAAGGGAACATTCTGCCGCGTGAACAGCAGGCATGCGGGGCCGTCGGCGCGCTCGATCGCGGCAGCCCAGGCGACGGCCGTCTCCACGGTGTCGCAGGGCCGCCAGACATCCATGTTCGGAATGAGACGCAGGCTCGCCGCGTGCTCGACCGATTGGTGCGTCGGGCCGTCTTCGCCCAGTCCGATCGAATCGTGCGTGAACACGAAAATCGACCGCAGCTTCATCAGCGCCGCCATTCGCAGCGCGTTGCGGGCGTAATCGGAAAACGTGAGGAACGTGCCGACATAGGGAATCAGCCCGCCGTGGAGCGCCATGCCGTTCGCGATCGCGCACATCGCGAACTCGCGGACGCCGAAATGGATATAGTTGCCCGGGCTCTCCCGGGTGAGCGACCTGCTGCCGGACCAGTTCGTGAGCACAGAACCCGTCAGGTCGGCGGATCCGCCCAGAAGCTCGGGCAGCGTCTTCGCGTACGCCTCAATGGCCAGCTGTGATGCCTTGCGCGTGGCGACGGTCTCAGCTTTCGCCGCCTGCACCGACATGAATGCGCTGGCCGTTTCGCGCCAGTTTTCCGGTAGCTCACCGTGCATGCGCCGCGTGAATTCGGCGGCCAGCGCAGGGTGTGCGGCGCGATACCGCGCGAACCGCTCCGCCCACGCCTGTTCGGCGAGCGCGCCACGCTCCCGCGCATTCCAACCGGCGTAGACGGGCGCGGGGATTTCGAACGGCGGATGCGTCCACCCGATGCTGGCGCGTGTGGCTGCCACCTCCTTCTCGCCCAGCGCGGCCCCGTGCACTTCATGGGAACCCGCCTTGTTGGGCGAGCCCTTCCCGATCACCGTCTTGCAGCAGACGAGCGTGGGCCGATCGGTGACGCGATGTCCCGCGGTGATCGCGCGGTCGACCGCGTCGGTGTCGTGCCCGTCGACAGCGCGAATCACGTTCCAGCCGTAGGCCTCGAAGCGCCCGGGCGTGTCGTCGGTGAACCAGCCCTTCGTTTCGCCGTCGATCGAGATGCCGTTGTCGTCGTAGAGCACCATCAGCTTGCCCAGGCCCCAGGTGCCGGCGAGCGAGCAGGCTTCGTGCGAAATCCCTTCCATCAGGCACCCGTCGCCGACGAAGGCGTAGGTGCGATGATCGACGATCGCATCGCCGGGCCGATTGAATTCCGCGGCGAGCAGCTTCTCGGCGAGCGCCATGCCGACGGCGTTGCCCAGGCCCTGTCCCAGCGGGCCGGTCGTGGTTTCGACGCCGGGTGTGGGACCGAACTCGGGATGCCCCGGCGTTTTCGAATGCAGCTGCCGAAAGCGCTTCAATTCTTCCAGCGGCAGGTCATAGCCGGTCAGATGCAGGAGCGCGTAGAGCAGCATCGAGCCGTGCCCGTTCGAGACGACGAAGCGATCGCGATTGGCCCACTTCGCGTTCGCCGGGTTGTGCGCGAGATGCCGAGTCCACAGCGCGACCGCGATTTCGGCCATGCCCATCGGCATGCCGGGATGGCCGGACTTCGCCGTCTCTACGGCGTCCATCGCAAGCGCGCGGATCGCGTTCGCGAGTTGGGAAGTGGCAGCGTTCGCGGCGGGAGTCATGATGGCGGATCGATTCTGTTGGAAGATGGCCGGAGGGGCGGCGACGCATCCGGTGTTTTGGCAAGAAATCAAAGGCGCCCCGGCAGCCTCTGACAGTCTTTGCTGCATGGAGAGCGTCAAATTATCGCGCTCGGGAGCGAATTGTGCAATAATGAAACGTTTGGGTCGACGCGCGGCAATGATCACGCGCGATGGCGGGTGCCCTTCTTCCTGCGCTGCGGGGAGTGGGGCTTTTTCTTCGGTGCGCCAGCTTCATCCGCGCGCAGCGCAGAGACCACGGTGACGCGGTGAGCGCCCGTTTGCGTCAGTCCGCCGGAGGCGGAGGAGGGGCGACTAATGGACGGCATCCATCTCTTGGGCGAATGGTACGGGTGCCCGGCGCATACGCCCGAGTTCACCCGCGCCGACGCCCTGCGCGCGCTGTGCCTTTCGGCGGTGCGCGCCACCGGACTGACGGTCGTGGGCGATTCGTTCTTCCAGTTCGAGCCGCAGGGTGTCACCGGGACCGTGCTCCTCGCCGAATCGCATTTGGCGATCCACACCTGGCCGGAATTCGGCTTCGTGACGGTGGATGTCTACGTCTGCAATCTCTCGACCGACAACAGCGACAAGGCGAAGCAGTTGTTTCGCACCCTCGAGACGGCGTTGCAGCCGAAACGCACGAAATTTCAGGCGATTGTTCGCGGAGGCAAGGATGACTGACGGGGCAGCCGCAAACGCGGATTCCGCGCCGACCGACGTCCCGCCCGATGCGCTGACCGAGCAACTTACGCCCGAATGGGGTTTCTACATCCGGTCGGCGCGGCGATTCGAGCAATTCAAGTCGGCCTTCCAGGCGATCGAAGTGCACGATACGGTGCCGTTCGGCAAGCTCTTCCGGCTCGACGGCCACTTCATGACGTCGGAGAGGGACGAGTTCTTCTATCACGAGAACCTCGTGCACCTCGCCGCGCTGACGCATGCGCGTCCGGAACGTGCGCTCATCATCGGCGGCGGAGATGGTGGTTCCGCCGAGGAATTGCTGAAGCATCCGTCGATCAGTTCGGTGACGCTCGCCGAGATCGACAGCGCGGTCATCGACGTGGCGCGCAAGTATCTGGGTGCGGTCCACGGCGGCGCGCTGGACGACCCCAGGCTAACGCTCAAGGTCGGGGATGGCTTTGCCTACGTCCGCGCCGTGACGGAACGGTTCGACCTCATCGTCCTCGATCTGACCGATCCCGGTGGCCCGTCGGAGTTGTTGTATACAGCGGACTTCTATCGGGCCTGCGCGGCGCGGCTGAACCCGGGCGGAGCGATGACGCTGCATATCGCGAGCCCGATCGCCCATCCGGACCGGATTCGCACGACCTTGGCCGGATTGCGCGAGGCCTTCCCGCTGGTCACGCCTTATCTGACGTCGATACCCCTGTACGGTGGCCTGTGGATGATGGCGTGCGCATCGACGACGCTCGACCCCCGGAGCCTGTCGGCAGAGGAGGTCGACCACCGCATCGGGGAACGTGGGCTCACCGGGCTCCAGTACTACAACGGGGACACCCACCGCGCCGCGCTCGCGCTCCCCAATTTCGTCCGCGCGCTCGTCGGCGTTTAAGCTGCCCCCACGCTCACTGTGTTCGCTGCCCCCCGCGGGGGCGCTCAGCGGCCTTGGGGCGGGCGCTGAGTCAACCCATGTCGTCCCTCCGGCGTTGATAGTGGCGAGCGACGGCATTCGTCCGTGGGCGAAGGGCTTGAAGGTGAACGGAAACGGCCGCATATGACAGTCCTGCAGTTGGGCCGATGAATGCCGGCCGAAACGTCGGAGGGACCATGGCAACCGGTGTGTACCTGTCGAACCTGGCGAGCGCGATGGACAACGCGGATTTCGTATTGATCGACGGCGTCGTCTTCGCGAAGGAGTACATCCGCGTCCCCGACGAGCGCACGGTCCCGGATGATGTCGTGCTGGAAGCGAAGCACGGCGATACCGAGATCACGTTCACGCGCCAGGAAATGGACGGCGCCCAGCATCTCGGCGAGGGCGTCTATCGCCTGAAATCGGGCGCGGAGCTGCGCTTCCTGTCCACTGCCACAATCCACTGAAAAACCCGGCGCGCAACGCGGCGCCGCGCGCCCCTCCACAACCGCTCGTCAGCGCAGCATCAGATCGAACGTGCCGCCGAACGCGCCCTGCTCGCGGCCGGCGACCGGTGCGAGCGCCATCGTCAGCTGCCGGACCGTGGCGCTCGACGCGCCGGACAGGACGCTGTCGCCGGTCAGGGCGTCGCCCGCTATGTAGATCTGCGTGGTGAGCACCGATGCGCCGCCGGCGCGCACCCGTACGTGCAGATGCGGCGGCCGCCCGCCGTAGGGCACCGGCCGGATGGTCTTGAACGCATAGCGGCCGTCGGCGTCGGTGGTCGTGGCGCCGTATCCCTGGAAATTGTCGTCGCGCGGCACGCCATCGTCGCCCGCGTGGTGATACCGGCCGTGCACGTCGCATTGCCAGAGCTCGATGGTCGCATTGCCAAGCGGCCGGCCATCGCGCGTGAACACGCGGCCGGACAGATAGAGGGGGGTTCCCTGGGCCCTGGCCGCACGTCCGAGGACCTGCGTCAGGTCGGAGTCGCGGTCGGCGGGGAACGTTTTCGGGTAGAACGGGCCTTCCGGCTGGCTTGGCGTGGGGCTGCGCGCCACCGCCGCGGGCTGGGAGCTGGCGGGCCCGACCGGCAGCATTGCCGTGGCGACCAGCGCGCATAAGGCGCGGCGCCGGCGATTGGGACGGTTCGCGGGCAACAGTGCAAGGTGGAACATCCGCGCCTCCATGGCGATGGGTCGCGCGAACCGGGCATCGGCAATCGTGGCGATTCCGCCTGCCGGCCGCGCATTTCGGCATAATGCGTGGGCGCGCCCGGACCGTCTACGGGATTGTCCGCCTACCTTTTTGCCACGTTGTTGACGATTGCGCCCGCCCTGTCGGTCCCGCAGGCCGGGTGCGGGTGATCGTCCCAAGGCCCGCGGCGTATACCCCACATTGGGTATGGTCGGCGCGACGAGAAAATACTAGTTTGCGGCTAGAATTGAACGGGGAATCCGGCCGCGGGTCGGATTCGCAGTCTGACACGGGACATTCCGGGGGGGCGAATGAACGAAACACGCAGAACGGTGCTGAAAGCAGGCGGCGGAGCGTCATTGATGACACTGCTCGCGGCGGCAGGCTGGCTTGCGCCGGAAACGGCGACAGCGCAGGCGTGGAACAAGAACGCCTTCGAGGCCAAGACGATGGACGAAACGATGAAGGCGTTCGGCGGCGGGGCGCCGGCGCAGAGCAAGGATATCGCCTTCGTGTCGACGCCGGACATCGCCGAGAATGGCGCCGTCGTGCCGATCGGCGTGTCGAGCTCGATCCCGAAGACCGAGTCGATCGCCATCCTGGTCGAGAAGAACCCGAACATGCTGGCGGCGAGCTTCGACATCCCGGCGGGAACCGACCCCTCGGTCAGCACGCGCGTCAAGATGGGCCAGAGCTCGAACGTCTACGCGCTGGTGAAGGCGGACGGCAAGTACTACGTCGCCGCCAAGGAAATCAAGGTGACGCTCGGCGGTTGCGGCGGCTAGAGTCCACGGACCAAGGAGGCTGAAATGGCAGATCCGATGAAAATCCGCGCCAGTGTCGTGGGCGACTCGACCGAAGTGAAAGTGCTGATGAGCCACGAGATGGAGACGGGGCAGCGCAAGGATGCCGCGGGCAAGACGGTTCCGGCGTGGTTCATTCAGAGCGTCACGGCAACCCACAATGGCAAGCCCGTGCTCAATGCGCAGTGGGGTCCGGCGATATCGAAAAATCCCTTCCTGTCGTTCAAGTTCAAGGGCGGCGCGAAGGGCGACAAGGTCCAGATCACCTGGGTCGACAACAAGGGTGAAAAGCGGACCGACGAAGCGGTCATCGGTTAAGCCTTACGCGTCGGGCCCACCGAGGTCCCGCCAATCGTGCCGAAGCGCGCGCCGACGCGCCGGCCGCAAGCAGCACCTGATCGCACGTGCTGTTCAGAGGAGGAGTCATGCGGATGTTTCGATCGTCGGTAGCATTCATTCGCGTTGCCGCGACTGCCGCACTTCTGGCCTGTGTGCCGTTGTCGGCCAACGCCCAGGACAAGACTGCGGAGGAAATCGAGAAATACCGCAAGGCCCTGGCCGACGGCAATCCTGCCGAGTTGTGGGAAATGCGCGGCGAAGCACTCTGGACGACGAAGCGCGGCCCCAACGGCGTTTCGCTGGAAAAGTGTGATCTGGGCCTTGGGGCCGGCGTGGTGAAAGGCGCTTACGCGCAGCTGCCCCGGTTTTTCGCCGATACCGACAAGGTGCAGGATGCGGAATCGCGCATCATTTCCTGCATGGTGAACCTGCAGGGATTCAAGGAGGAGGATGCGAAGAAGAACCCGTATTCCGTGCCCGGGCGCCATTCCGACATGGAGGCGCTCACCAGCTATGTCGCGGCTGAATCGAAAGGCATGAAGATGAACGCGCCCATCCGGCACACGAAGGAGCTGGAGGCGTTCGAGCTGGGCGAACAACTGTTCTACCGTCGCGCGGGCCCCCACGACTTCGCGTGCTCCACCTGTCACTCCGACCAGGGCAAGCGGATCCGCCTCCAGGATCTGCCTAAGCTCACCGAGCCCAAGGAAGCGCAAAAGATCTTCACTACCTGGCCGGCCTACCGGGTCTCGCAGGGTTCCGTGCGCACCATGCAGCACCGGCTTTACGACTGCTACTGGCAGATGCGCCATCCTCAGCTTGATTACGCGTCCGACACGGCGACGGCACTGATGGTTTTCATGGCCAAATTCGCGAACGGCGGCGAAGTCAACGCCCCGGCGCTGAAGCGCTAGGGAGGCGGCGATGAAAGCGACGATCGCGTTGTGCGTGGCTGGGGTGATCATGGCTGGCTGCGCCACGCAGCTCTCGGAGAGCGAGAAGCAGGCGCGCGCCGAAAAGATGTTCAAGGAGGGATTCTCCAAGGGGAACCAGGAGATGGCCGCGCAAGTCATCCAGCAGGATGAAATGCAGGCGTTGTGCAGCAAGTACCAGTCGGGCGTGCCTCCCGAGATTGCCGCCAAGATCGAAAAATCGCAGCTGACGACCATTCGGTATCCGGCCTCCGGGGGGGTCATGGGCGACTGGCGCGAAGGCGAGAAGATCGCCCAGGATGGATGGGGCCTGCGCTTCACCGACACGGGACAGGCGACCCGGAAGAACGGTGGTAACTGCTATGCGTGCCACCAGATCACGCAGCAGGAGCTGTCACACGGCACTCTGGGCCCCACCCTCTACCACTTTGGCAAGTCCCGGGGGTACACCGACGAGGTGCGCAGGTACGCCTATGGCAAAATCTACAACGCCGGGGCTTACAACGCGTGCACCAACATGCCGCGCTTCGGGCACAAGGGCATCCTGACCGAGCAGCAGATCAAGGACGTGACCGCGCTGCTGATGGACCCGGACTCCCCCGTCAACAAGTGAGTACGCGGGCCCGTTGATCGCGATCCGGTGAACCGCCGTGACACGCTTCGAATGCTCGCCGCCGGGATCGGCTTGGCGGCGTTGGAGCCGGTGCTCGCCGCCGCGGTCGGCAGCCGGGTCGACTGGCGCGACGTCACGCTGCTCGACGGCCGCACGCTTCCCGCCTCGGCGCTCGCGGGGCGCGTCGTCGTGGTCGAGATCTGGGCGTCGTGGTGTCCGTTCTGCGCCAACCAGAATCCGCTGCTGCAGCAGCTCCACGACGCGCACGGCGGGCGCGCTCTCGAGTTCCTGACGTTTTCGATCGACCGCGAGCCGGCGCAGGCGCGCGCCTACATGGCGAAGCACAAATACACCTTTCCGGCAGCGATGGCGACGCCGCAAAGCGACCAGTGGTTCGGGCCGCGCGAGGGGCTGCCGGAGCTCTACGTCGTCGACCGGGACGGGCGCATCGTGTTCAGGGAGGCGAAGGAGATGTTCCCCGAGGACATGCAGGCGCTGGCCCGCTTTGCCCGCCGCTGACCTGTCGTCCGCTCCGCCGAGACCATGGACCGCCGCGAATTCCTGAACGTGCTCGCCGCCGCGGCGGCGGCCGGCTTCCCGCTTACCTCGCGCGAGGCCCTGGCGCAGGGCAACGCCGCCGCGATGTACGACGTCGCCCCGTTCGGCAACGTGAGCCTGCTGCACTTCACCGACTGCCACGCGCAGCTCCTGCCGATCTACTTTCGCGAGCCGAGCGTCAATATCGGCGTCGGCGACTTCGCGGGCAAGCCGCCGCACCTGGTCGGCGAGGCGCTGCTGCGGCACTTCGGCATCAAGCCTGGAACGATCGACGCGCATGCGCTCACGTATCTCGATTTCGTCGCCGCGGCGAAGACCTACGGCAAGGTCGGCGGCTTCGCGCACCTCGCCACGCTGGTCAGGCGCCTGAAGGCGTCGCGTCCGCAAGCGCTGCTGCTCGATGGCGGCGACACGTGGCAGGGGTCCGCCACCGCGCTGTGGACGAAGGGCCAGGACATGGTCGACGCCTGCAAGCTGCTCGGCGTCGACGTGATGACGGGGCATTGGGAATTCACGCTCGGCGCCGATCGCGTGAAGGAGATCGTCGCCAAGGACTTTGCCGGCAGGATCGAGTTCGTCGCCCAGAACATCAAGACCGCCGACTTCGGCGACCCGGTGTTTCCGCCGTACACGATCCGGCCCGTCAACGGCGTGCCGGTCGCGATCGTCGGGCAGGCGTTTCCTTACACGCCGATCGCCAACCCGAGGTACTTCGTCGCCGAGTGGACCTTCGGCATACAGGACGAGGCCCTCCAGAAGGTCGTCGATGAAGCGCGCGGCAAGGGCGCGCAGGCGGTCGTCCTGCTGTCGCACAACGGCATGGACGTCGACCTCAAGCTCGCATCGCGCGTGCGCGGCATCGACGCGATCCTCGGCGGCCACACGCACGACGGCGTCCCCGCGCCGACGATCGTCGTCAACGGTGGCGGGCGTACGCTCGTCACCAATGCAGGCAGCAACGGCAAGTTCCTCGCCGTGCTCGACCTCGACGTCAGGGGCGGCAAGGTCGCCGACTTCCGCTACAAGCTGCTGCCGATCTTCTCCGATCTGCTCCCCGCGGATCCCGCAATGGGCGCGCTGATCGACAAAGTGCGCGCGCCGTACAAGGCGAAGCTCGAAGAAAGGCTCGCGGTCACCGAGGGGTTGCTCTATCGGCGCGGCAACTTCAACGGCACCTTCGACCAACTGCTGCTCGACGGCCTGATGGCGGAGAAGAACGCCGAAATCGCGTTCTCGCCGGGATTCCGCTGGGGCACGTCGCTGCTGCCGGGGCAGGCGATCACCTTCGAGCACTTGATGGACCAGACGGCGATCACCTACCCCTACGTCACCGTCAACGAGCTGACCGGGGAGATGATCAAGACGATCCTCGAGGACGTCGCCGACAATCTGTTCAATCCGGACCCGTACTACCAGCAGGGTGGCGACATGGTGCGCGTCGGCGGTCTCACCTACGCGATCGATCCGCGCGCGAAAATGGGCAGCCGCATCACGCGGATGACGCTTTCGGGCAAACCGCTCGACGCGGCGAAGAAATACAAGGTTGCCGGCTGGGCGCCCGTGTCCGAGGAAGCGAAAGCGGCGGGAGGGGAGCCGATATGGGAGGTGATCGCCCGCTACCTGCGCGCGCAGAAGACCGTTGCGCCGCGCGCACTCAACCTGCCGCAGGTCGAAGGCGTGGCGGGCAATCCGGGAATGGCCTGACCGGGCACAAACAAGAGGGCCACATGCGCGTGAAAACATCGATTCTGGTCGCCGCGGCGGTGCTCGTCGCCGGCGGGGCCATGCCTGCTCTTGCGCAGAAAATGCTGGCGAATTACCCGACGCTGACGACATCCGCTGCGCAAGCTGCGGCGCAGGCTGCATTGGCCCGATGCCAGAAGGACGGCTACACCGTCGCGGTGGCGGTCGTCGACCGCGGCGGGCAGCCGCTCGCCGTGCTGCGCGACAACCTGGCGGGTACGCACACGACGCAGACCGCGGTAGGCAAGGCGGCGACCGCGGTCAGCTTTCGCACGGATACGACCGAGCTCGCCGCGACCACGCAGGCCGGCAAGGTGCAAAGCGGTGTGCGCCAGTTGCCGAACGTGGTCGCCATCGGCGGGGGCTTGGTGATTCGCGCCAAAGGCTCGCTGGTCGGCGGCATCGGGGTCTCCGGCGCGCCACTCGGAGATATCGACGACGTGTGCGCCAAGGCCGGGATCGCCGCGATCAACGACGCGATCGAGCTGGAGTAGTTTCGTACGGCAGGAGGCGGCCGGCGCCTCGCCGGAGACTTCGGCTTCGTTGGGATCGATTTTTGGTTGCACATCCGGTTGTGTAGAATCTGAGCCCCAAGGACACAGAGGCCTGCGGTGGCAACGAACCTCGACCTCGACGACAAGCTGATTGAAGCGGCGCGCCAGCTCGGCGGGCACAAGACCAAGCGCGATGCTGTGACGCGAGCGCTCGAAGAATATGTACGATGGCTGCGACAAAGGGCCATCGTCAGTGATTTCGGCACGATCGACTACGACCCAAAGTTCGATTACAAGAAGCAACGCCGGGTGGCGTGAAGGTACTTGTCGACACGTCGGTCTGGTCGCTCGCGCTGCGGCGAAGATCACCGCTTCGGCACGATGCCGTTGCCGAGGAGCTTGAACGCCTCATCATCACCTACCGCGTGTTGATGATCGGGCCGATCCGCCAGGAACTGCTTTCCGGGATTCGCTCGGACGAGCAGTATCAGGGTCTGCGCGACAGGCTGCGCGCATTCCAGGATCTGCTGCTGCAGACGGAAGACTATGAGCTGGCGGCGCGATTCTTCAACGAGTGCCGTAGTCGAGGCGTGCAAGGCTCGAATCCCGACTTCCTCATCTGCGCCAATGCTGCGCGCCGGGACGGCTGTGTGTTCTCGACGGATCGGGACTTCGAGGCGTTCGAGCAAATACTGAAGGTAAGACGGCACCGGGCTGGGGAGTAGCGAGCGGGCCTGCCGTCCGTCGAATTGGACGCGAACACGCCGTCGGTCTCGGACACGTTGGCTGTCCTAACCGAAATTCGACCGGACGGACATGGTTCGATTCAGTTGAAACGCCTTCGATCCAAGTAGCCTCGATTTGCCCCACCGCTGCCGCTGAGCTTCGCGCTGCCAACGACAGCGATGCCGTGGCTGCGGACATTTGGATCGACGAACCGTAGGGCTCTTCCCGGCCACAAGCAGCGGTTCAGCGAATTCGCTGATAGCAGACATTCGATGGCGCAATCGGCCAAAAACGGAAGTTGAAGTCGGCAGACTGGTGCATGCAAATTAACGGTGCCACGCAATCGTCGTCGTAGAAGTGCGTTGCGAGGTCATCGGGGTCGAGCGCATCCGCCAAGCGGCGGACCGATCAGCGCGGCCGTGATTACGGAACGTGCTCCAGACAGTGTAGAGTGCCTCTTTAGCGAGGTTGGAGAGGACGCATTCGCATGGGTACTCTCGGTGTGAGCGCACGCAGGAGAACGCTGATCGCGCTCGCCGCACTGAGCGTGTCGTTTTCCTCGCGGTCGCAAACCTCGCTGCACGTCTACCGCATTGGTTTCTTGGTTCCCCGGTCGTCCGCAAATTTCGGGGGTCGAGTCGACGCTTTTCGGGCCGGACTGCGGGAACTCGGCTATGTCGAAGGAAAGAATCTGACTATCGAGTGGCGTTTTGCCGATGGGGAATACGACCGGCTTCCAGCACTCGCCTATCAGCTCATTCAATCGAAGATCGATGTTCTCGTCGTGGATTCGACGCCGGGCGTAAAGGTCGCGCACGCGGCAACTACGACCATTCCTATCGTGATGATATCGGTCGGCGACCCCGTCGCTAGTGGATTCGTCGCGAGCCTTTCGAGGCCCGGCGGAAACATCACCGGTCTGTCAAACGTCGTTGGCGACGTCAGCGCGAAGTATGTCGAGCTGCTGCATGTCGCCGTTCCGGGCCTGAAGTCCGTTGCAGTGTTCACCAATCCAGACAACTCGACGCATCCGAAGATAGCGAGCCAAGTACGGACCGCGGCCACGACGATCAGGGTGAAAGTTTCACCGATTGTGGCCCGTACTCCAGCTGAAATCGAAGCTGGGTTCGGCACGATCCGCAAAGAGGGCGTGGATGCGCTAATCGTATTGGGCGACCCGTTTTTTGGCCAGCAAGGTCGCCAGATCGGGGAACTTGCCTTGAAGAGTCGCCTGCCCACTCTTCTGACGAATCGGTCGCTGGCAGAAGCAGGCGGATTGATGAGCTATGGCCAGGACCTGTCCGAGCATTACCGACGCGCCGCAACCTACGTCGATAAGATACTTAAAGGCGCCAAGCCTCGCGACCTCCCCGTCGAGCAATCCACGAAGATCGAGCTCGTGATCAACCTGAAGACTGCCAAGGCCCTCGGTCTTACAATCCCGCAATCGCTGCTGCTGCGCGCGGACGAGGTGATCCAGTGATCACGCGTCGCGACGTCATGGTGGCGTGCGCGCTGGCACTTGTCGTCGCCGGATACGCGCGCGCCCAAACGCCGACGCCGCTTCCCCGCATCGGGGTCCTCGCGCTCGCGGACATTCCGTACGTCAACGATGCGCTGCGGAAGGGCCTGCGCGCGCACGGACTGGTGGATGGCCAGAGCGTCGCGATCGTCTATCGCTCGGCGGGCGGCAAGGTCGAGCGTCTCCCCGGGCTTGCCGCGGAGCTTGTCGCAAGCAAGGTCAAGCTTATCCTCGCGATGGGTTCCGGTCCGACGCGGGCGGCACAGCAGGCGACGACTTCGATCCCCATCGTGATCGGCGAAGCGCGCGAATTCGCCGCCAGCGGGTTCGTCATTGGCTACGGTCCGAGTGTCGGCGATGCCACATACCGGTCCGCTGCCTACGTCGACAAGATCCTGAAGGGCGCGAACCCCGGCGACCTTCCCGTCGATCAGCCGCT
>CAYGYQ010000031.1:0-21420 GCA_964354035.1 uncultured Bordetella sp. | reverse complement strand
CACGAAGGTCTTGATCGCCAGGCGCCGCTGCGGCGCGGTGGCGATTACCGAGAAGTCGCGGATTCCCTCGAGCGACATCGCCAGCGTGCGCGGAATCGGTGTCGCGGTCAGTGTCAGCACGTCGACCTCGGCGCGCAGTTTCTTCAGCTGCTCCTTCTGCCGCACCCCGAACCGGTGCTCCTCGTCGATGATGATAAGGCCCAGATTCTTGAACACCACGTCCGGCTGGATGAGTTTGTGCGTCCCGATGACGAGATCGATCGTGCCAGCCCTGATGCCGTCGAGCGCCGCCTTCACCTCCTTGGCGGAGCGGAAGCGCGACAGCTCGGCGAGCTTGACCGGCAGCTCGGCGAAGCGGTCGGCGAACACCTGCATGTGCTGCTCGGCCAGCAGCGTGGTGGGCACGAGCACCGCGACCTGCTTGCCGTCGGCGAGCGCCACGAACGCCGCGCGCAGCGCCACTTCGGTCTTGCCGAAGCCGACGTCGCCGCAGACGAGCCGGTCCATCGGCTTGCCCGTGGTGAGGTCCTTGATGACGGCCTCGATCGCCGCCTGCTGGTCCGGCGTCTCGTCGAAGCCGAAGCCTTCGGCGAAGGCCTCGTAGTCGTGCGGTTTGAAACCGAACGCGTGGCCGGTGCGCGCCGCGCGTTGCGCGTACAGGTTGAGCAGCTCGGCGGCGGTGTCGTGCGCCTGCCGCGCGGCGCGCTTCTTGGCCTTGTCCCACTGGTTGCTGCCGAGCTCGTGCAGCGGCGCCGCTTCGGGCGCCGCGCCGCTATAGCGCCCGATCAGGTGCAGGTTGGCGACGGGAACGTAGAGCTTCGCCTCGTTGGCGTAGAGGAGCTGCAGGAATTCCGCGGGACCTTCGCCCAGGTCCATCGTGACCAGGCCGAGGTAGCGGCCGATGCCGTGCTGCTCGTGGACGACCGGATCGCCGATGCGCACCTCGGACAGGTCGCGCAGCATCGCGTCGACGTTGGTGCGTCGCGCCGCGTCGCGCCGGCCGCGGCGCACGACGCCGGCATAGAGCTCGGCCTCGGTGACGAAGGCGAGCTTCGCCTCGGGCCAGGCAAAGCCCGCGTGGAGCGGCGCCACGACCAGCGCGCAGGCGCCGTCGCCGCCAACGAGTGAGCGCCAGT
Organism: uncultured Bordetella sp.; assembly: GCA_964354035.1. Lineage (GTDB taxonomy): Bacteria > Pseudomonadota > Gammaproteobacteria > Burkholderiales > Casimicrobiaceae > CAIWHR01. The sequence continues at coordinate 20,284 of CAYGYQ010000031.1, read as the reverse complement.
CGTCGGCGAGCGGGACGTCGAGCCCGTATTCGGCGAAATACTGCTGCATTGTCTCGCGGCGTCCCGCGCTCTCGGCGCAGATCAGCACGCGGGTGTCGCCGGCGGCGAGGTAGCGCTTCAGCGCGGCGAGCGGATCCGGCGCGCGCCGGTCGACCTGGACCGACGGGAGGGCAACGGCTCCGGTCGATCCGGCAGTGCCCGCCGCTTCGGCTCCCGGCGCAGGGAACTCGATGCGCGCGTGCGCCTTCAGCGCGCCGTTGAACGCGTCCGGCGCAAGGAACACGGTAGTGGGTGGCAGCAATGGCCGGGACTTGTCGCCGCGCAGGAGCTTGTACCGCGAATCGGTGTCCTGCCAGAAGCGCTCGACCGCGGATGCGACGTCACCGACGAAGGCAACGGCAGCGTCCTGTGGCAGGTAGTCGGCGAGTGTGGCCGTCGTGTCGAAGAACAGTGGCAGGTAGTACTCGATGCCGCCGGGCACCACGCCGTTGCTGACGTCCTTGTACAGCGGCGAGCGCGACGGATCGCCCTCGAAGACCTCGCGGTAGCGCGTGCGGAAGCGCGTGCGCCCCGCCTCGTCCTGCGGAAACTCGCGCGCGGGCAGCAGGCGCACGTCGGGCACGGGGTAGAGCGTGCGCTGAGTGTCGACGTCGAACGTCTTGATGCTCTCGATGTCGGCATCGAACAGGTCGAGCCGGTACGGAAGCGCGCTGCCCATCGGAAAGAGGTCGATCAGCCCGCCGCGCACGCTGAACTCGCCGGGCGAGACGACCTGCGTGACGTGCTGGTAGCCGGCCAGCGCCATCTGCGCGCGCAGCGCGTCGACGTCGAGGCGAGTACCCTGCTTCAGAAAGAACGTGAAGGCGGCGAGATACGCGGGCGGCGCGAGCCGGTAGAGCGCCGTCGTCGCGGCGACGACGAGCACGTCGCATTCGCGGTGCGAGATGTGATGGAGCGTCGCGAGCCGCTGCGAGACGAGGTCCTGGTGCGGCGAGAAGTGATCGTAGGGCAGCGTTTCCCAGTCGGGCAAGAGCGCGACGGCCAGGCCCGGCGCGAACCACGGCAGCTCGTCGGCCAGTCGCTGCGCGGCAAGGGCGTCGGCGGCGACAATCGCGAGCAGGCGGCCGTCGCGGGCGCAGGCCGCGGCGAGTTGCGCGAGGGCGAGGGCGTCGGCGGAGCCCGCCGAGCCGGCCGCGCGGGATTTCTGGCCGGCCGGGGGCAGACGCGGGACGAGCTGGGGCAACGCCGCGAGCATCGGGAGGGTCGCGGCGAGAGCGTAGGTCGCGGGCGCGGCGGCGTTACTGCCGGTTACGGAGGCCGTGGCGGTGGTCGGAGCCGCGGCTGCCGCAGCCGCCGGCCCGACGGCGGGAGGGGCCGGCGGCACGAGCAACTGCAAATCGAGCGCGGATTATACGTGGTAGGACGCAATCGCCGGTGGGCCGGGCCGGGACATTTCGCCGCGCCGATATTGCGCTGGCGCCGGGTTTGGGGTCAGATACGTGGTCAAGGCCGGTTCGCCGGCCCAATGGAGGCGCGAAGCGTTGTGTATCTGACCCCGATCGCCGATCCTCAGGGGAGCCGATGGCGCCGGACATAGGCAACGCGGAGCGGGTGGCGCTCATGCAGCGGCTCGTCGCGCTCCAGGTCGAACATCGCGATCTGGACACGGTGATACACCGGCTCGCGCACGATCCGGCGCACGACCAGCTGCAGCTGACGCGATTCAAGCGCCGCAAGCTTCTGCTCAAGGATCAGATGGCGTGGCTCGAGCGGCAGATCGATCCGGACGTCTCGGCCTAGCCCTGTACCCGGCCGTATTTGTCGTCGAAGCGGACGATGTCGTCCTCGCCGAGGTAGGCGCCGCACTGGACCTCGATCATCACCAGCGGCTCGCCCGCCGGATTCTCAAGTCGATGCTTCGTCTCGACCGGGATGTAGGTCGAGCCGTTGGCATTGACGACGAACGTGTCGTCGCCCCGCGTCACCTTGGCGACCCCGGCGACGACCACCCAGTGCTCGCTGCGGCGGTGGTGCAGCTGCAGCGAGAGCGCGGCGCCGGGTTTCACTTCGATGCGCTTGATCTTGAACCCGGGCGCCTCCTCCAGGACCGTGTAGGCGCCCCAGGGCCGCGCGACGGTCTTGTGCAGCCGGTAGGAGTCGTGGCCGCGCGCCTTCAACTCGCCGACGACATCCTTCACCCGCTGCAGGTGATCGCGGTGCGCGACGAGGACGGCATCCGCCGTGTCGACGATGACGAGATTCTCGACGCCGACGGTGGCGACCACGCGATCCCCCGCATGGACATAGGTTCCGGTGGTGGCGATCGCAACCCGCTCGCCCTGCCCGCGATTGCCGTGCGCATCGGGGGCCGACAATTCGGCCATCGCCTGCCACGAGCCGACGTCGCTCCAGTCGAACGTGCCTCGCACGACGACAACGTCGCCGGCCGCCGCCGCCTTTTCCATGACCGCGTAGTCGAGCGAGATGTTCGGCGCTGCGGCGAACAGCGCGGCGTCGATATCCAGCATCGACAGATCGCCCTTGCCGGCGAGCGTCTGCGCGATTGCGCGCACCGCGTCGAGGACCCCCGGCGCATGACGGGCGAACGCGGCCAGAATCGCATTCGCCGTGAAGCAGAACATCCCCGAGTTCCAGACGTAGTTGCCGGCGGCGACATATTCGAGCGCCTTCTCCGGCGGCGGCTTCTCGACGAAGCGCACGGCCGCGAACGCGGGCGGACCTTCGCCCGGGGCCGCCGCGCCGCATTCGATGTAGCCGAATCCCGTCTCGGGATGCGTGGGGCCGACGCCGAACGTAACGAGCGCGCCGTCCTGCGCGAGCCGCGCCGCCCGCGCAACCGCCGCCGCGAAAGCCGCGTGATCGCGGACGAGGTGATCGGCAGGCAGTACCAGCAGCACCGCGTCGCCGCCGTTGCGCAGCGCGATCCACTGCGCGGCGAGCGCGACGGCCGGTGCCGTATTGCGCCCGAACGGCTCCAGGAGGAAAGAGGCGCGCTCCGGAAACGGGCCGCGCAGAGCGGCATACGCATCCTTCGTGTGGAAGTAATAGTCGCGATTGGTGACGGTGACGAGCTCCGCGACGCCAGGCAGCGCCAGCGCCCGCGCCGCAGTCTTGGTGAGCAGCGTTTCGCCGTCGGGCAAGGGCATCGATGGCTTGGGCGCCGTCTCGCGCGACAGCGGCCACAGGCGCGTGCCGGCGCCGCCGGAGAGGATGACGGGGACAAGGCGGAGGTTCGACGTGGCGGGTGACATCGCGGCGGAGCAGTGGTTTAGCGGAAGGCCTTGAAACGGCGTGAGTTTACCCCATGTTCGCAATGGGACGCCGAGACCGGATCGAGGAGGTCCGCAGTGGTATCATGGGCGTTCTTGAGCGCGCTACGCGCCGCGGGATTCATCGCGGCGCACCACGACGATCACCGGGGGTGAACTGGTTTCGACGGGGGTTGCAAAGCAGCTCGGGGCATGCCGAGGCGCAGGTCCTCGTAAATCCTACTGCAATCGCAAATTTAACTGCGAACGACGAAACGTACGCTCTGGCGGCTTAATCCCGCCGGACCTCGCACCTAGCAGCGCTCGGCTGGGGTGATGCAGCTGTCACAGCGAGGACATTCAGAGCGATCGCGCCCGCCCGGGTCACTTGGGCAAGGCGTTAAATCTAGGTGACTGGCCCTGCCGTCGTCTGTCAGTCAACGGCGTCGGGGCGAGAGCACAATGACTCGACTAAGCATGTAGTCCTGACTGTCGAGTGCTTCCGGACGCGAGTTCGATTCTCGCCACCTCCACCATCTGCAGGAACGACGGCCCCCCAGCGGGGCCGTTTTTCTTTGCATTTTCCCTATGAAAGACGGGCCTGTACGATCCTTGGAAGGCCGGTGAAAGCCGGATGCAAACGGGGGTAACGGTGGTGGTTGACGGTGTTCACCGCTCAGCGCATCGGTGAGATTGTCGGCGCCCGTTGGGATGAATTCGACCTGCCGGCGGGAGCGTGGTCCATTCCGCGCGAACGGATGAAGCGGAAGGATGCACAACGTGGCCCCCATGTCGTGCCGCTACCACCTCAATTGCTCGCTTAGCTACGACATTGGGCCAGGCTATCGAATCAATTTCGGGCGCGTCGGGGAACGACTGATCATCCTGCTGTGTGGCGGCGACAAGAGAGGGCAACGTGGCGACATCAAAAGTGCGAAGCAGTACTGGGCGGATTACTCCAAGCAGACCGGCACGCAGTAGGCCGCACGCGGACTTCCTGCTCGAACATCTCGCCGACGACGCGAACGTCGCAGCCTTGCTCGATGAAGCACTTGCGGGTGGTGACGAAGGCGACATCATGTACGCGCTTCGGGCCATCTCCGAGGCCCGCGGGGGGATCGCAAGCGTTGCGACAGCGACCGGACTGTCGCGCGAGACCCTCTATCGAACATTGAGCAGGTCCGGCAATCCCCGCTTATCGACGTTGCTTGCACTCGTGCGTGCGGCGGGAGTGCGGCTTCGGGTCGAACGAGTCGGTTGATTTTGCGCATCGGCGCAGCGCGTAGTCGTTCTGCTTGACCTGCGCCAAGGCGTTGAACGCACACCCCGCGCCGAGCGCGAGGACCAGACCGGTAGTGAAGAGCTTGCTTCGCATCGATGAACCCACCCATGAAAGTTGTCGTTGGCCGCCCGCGACGCGGGCAACCATTCGGGAAGGAGAACCGAGCAGTGGAATATTCCTGCCATTCGACGGTCGATGACTCCGGGACGGGATCTGATCAAATCGACGGGTTTTGCGCCCTGCGGCAGCTTGTGCCCCATTTTCGACCCGCGAACGTTTCGATTCCGCTGAATCGCAAGGCGAAATCGGCGCCTTGCCACGTGCTGGCGGCGCACGGCCGCCCCGTCCGTGCGCTGGCACGAAGGATGCAATTCATGGCCGGGGACGAACATCCCGGACCATGACGGCCGCGGCCGCAGCAGCCCGATTGCATGTTCTGTCGACCACAACACCGCCGAATGATGTCCGTTCTTCGAAGCGCACGATGACCCGAGTACGAACCAATCGATGCCCAACACCCTCCCGCCGCCCGCCGGCATCGCGCGGCGCGCCGCAGTCATGGACGACGACCGGCCGGCAGATCCGCCCGGACCCGGGAGCAGCAACGTGATGGAGCTGGTCGGCGACGCGAAGGCGATCGATTTCAACAGCCTGCGCTTTCTCGTGGTCGACGACGATCGCGACCAGCGCTACCTGCTCTCTCGGACGCTGTCCGGCATGGGCACGGCGCGCGTCGTCGAGGCGCCGTCGGGACACGAGGCACTCGCGCTGCTCGATCGTGCCGGAGACGCGGTCGACATCGTCGTGACCGATCTCCAGATGCCGCAGATGGACGGCATGGAACTCGTCCGCCGCATCGGCGAGCGCAAGCTTCCTGTGGCAGTGATCCTCGTCAGCGGTCTTGATGGTGTCCTCCTGGCGTCCGCGGCGACGATGGCGCAGGCCTACGGCGTGCGCGTCATCGGGGCCATCGAGAAGCCGGCGACGCGCGCCAAGTTTCATTCGGTGCTGGCCCATTTCCGCGCCCCGGTGGCCGAGACCTCGGCCGAGGCCGGCGCCGCCTTCGCGCCGACGGCGCACGACGTCCTCGGCGGAATCTCCGCGGGCCAGATCGAACCATTCTTCCAGGCGGTCATCGAGCTCGGGAGCGGGAAGGTGGTCGGCGCCGAAGCGCTGGGGCGATGGCGGCATCCGACGCGAGGCATCCTCGGGCCGGACGTGTTCCTGCCGCCGCTGGCGCGCGCCGGTTATCTCGACGAGCTGTCGTGGATCATGCTGTCGATGTCGGCGATGGAGGCGGGGCTATGGCGCCGCGCCAATCTGAAATTGACGGTGTCGGTCAACGTTTCCGCGACCTCGCTGGCCGATCCCGGGTATGCGGATGCGGTGACACAGATCGTGACCGGGCACGGGCTCGATCCGTCGGAGATGATTATCGAGCTCACGGAAACCGAGGCCATCCTGAACATCGCAACCGCTCTCGAGAACCTGACGCGGCTGCGGATCAGGGGCTTCGGGCTCGCGATCGACGACTACGGCGTCGGCTACTCGTCGATGCAGGCGCTGTCGCGAATGCCCTTCACCGAAATCAAGATCGACCGCTCGTTCGTATCGGCGGCCGCAACCGACCCCAAGTACCGCCTGATGATCGAACACACGGTGGCGGTGGCGCACGGGCTAGGCCTCAAGACCGTGGCCGAGGGCGTGGAGACCCGCGCGGAATGCGAGTTGCTGGCAAGTCTGGGGTGCGACCGGATCCAGGGCTATCTCGTCTCCAAGCCGGTGGAAGGAAGCGGTTTCCTGCGCTGGATGCTCGAGCGCCGCGCGAAGTTCGGGCCGGACGCCTTCAATAGCCCACCCGAAGTCAGGCGCTACGGCACCTGAAGGACACGGCGACCCTGCCGCCGGTACAAGCTGGCGGGGAATGCCTGCCGGCACGCACCGATGCGCGCGCTTTGCTATACGCGGCGGCGGTACTCCCCGTTGCGGGTGTCGATCTCGATGCGCGCGCTGGCAGTAACGAACAGCGGAACCTGGATCTCGACGCCGTTGGCGAGCTTCGCCGGCTTCATCACCTTGCCGGATGTGTCGCCCTTCACCGCGGGCTCCGTGTACTTCACTTCGCGCACGACGGAGTTGGGCAACTCGACGGAGATCGCCTTGCCTTCGTAAAAGGTGAGCTCGCAGGCGAGACCGTCCTCGAGGTAGTGGATCGCGTCGCCGAGGTTGTCCGCCTCGACCTCGTGCTGGTTGTACTCGTTGTCCATGAACACATAGAGCGGATCGGCGAAGTACGAGTAGGTCACCTCCTTGCGCTCCAGCTGGACCACATCGAACTTCTCGTCGGCACGGTACACCGTCTCCGTGCCCGAGTCGGACAGGAGGTTCCTGAGCTTCATCTTGACGACCGAAGCATTGCGGCCGGACTTCGTGAATTCAGCCTTCTGGACCACCATCGGGTCTTTCCCGACCATGATCACGTTGCCGGCGCGGATTTCCTGGGCAATTTTCATCAATGCACCTGTATTGCGATAAGGGGTTGATTCGGAAAACTTTTAATTATACCTCCAATGCGGCGGCCTTGACCAGCCCGGCAGTGAGGTCGGGCACCGAGGCCAGCTGCGCGGCCCACGCGTCCCCATGGGCCTCCAGGTGGGCATGGGCGGCCAGGAAATCCTTCCAGGCCGTGTCGATCGCGCCGGCATCCGGCGCCCCGTTCCAGGCGCGCCAGAACCGCCGCAGCGCTGCCGCCGGCTCCAGGGCGAGACCCAGGCTGTAGCGATCGATGAAGGCGTCGAGCTTGCGCCAGTGTGCGTCATCAGTCTGCGGATAGATGTGCCATACGAATGGGCGTGCGGCCCATTGCGCGCGGACGAACGAATCCTCGCCGCGGACGAAGTTGACGGTCGAGAGCCAGAGCAGGCGGTCGTAGGCGTCCTGCGCGACGAAAGGAATTGCGTGCAGCCACAGGCGCCCGCGCCGGAATGGATGCCCCGGATGCGGCACGTCGCCTCCGGTCCAGGCGTCGAGGGCGCCCCCCGCCACGCCTTCGGGCACGAGACAGGCCACCGGTGCGTCGCCATCGGCCCATGCGTCGAGAAGAGGGGGCAATCCGGGATTCGGATAGCAGAGCAGCGACACGCGGGTTTCGTCCGCTGCCGGCGGTGGTACCTGGAGCGTCGACCACAATGCCCGTTGCGCGGCGTCGTCGCGCCTGAACGCGTCGCGCGCCGCGAAGAGGCCGCGCTCGCGCAGCAGCCCGCCGGTCCCCGCCGTGAAACCGGGGAACCAGAAGCGGCGCGGCAGCGCCAGGCGCGGATGCGGCGACGGGAGTCCGTGCGATCCGTCGACCCACGACTCCGCGCTCAGGTATTCGAGGATGAACCACGCCGGCGCGGTGGCCGCACGCGTCATCGCCGCGACGTAGCTTTCGGGCAGGCCGCAGCCAAAGGCCTCGATGACGACGTCGGCGGGGGGCGTTGGCGCGAACGGTTCCGCCCAGCGCCGCACGGTCACGCCTGCCGCCTGCTGGAGCTCGCGCGCCGAATCGATGCCGGGCGCGATCCGCGCGAGGGCGCGCAGGTCGTCCTGCCACAGCGTCACCTCCTGCGCGTGCTCGGCCGCCAGCTGCCGCGCGAGGCGCCAGCAGACGCCGGCGTCGCCGTAGTTGTCGACGATGCGGCCGAAAATGTCCCAGCGGCGGGGAGTGGGCATGAGGGGTGAACGGCTCGACGCGCCTGCCATTATCGCGCGCCGATGCATACGGCGACGGGCATAATGGTTGCCCATGACTGCCGCAGCCTCCGAGCGCGCAATGACCATCGACGTTATTTCCGACGTCGTCTGCCCATGGTGCCTCATCGGACGCCGCCGGCTGGGCGAGGCGCTTGCCTTGTTTGCGGCACGCGAACCCCACGTGCGCCCGAGCGTGAGCTGGCATCCGTTCCAGCTCAATCCGGATCTGCCCCGCGAAGGCATCGACCGCCGTTCCTATCTCGAAGCGAAGTTTGGCGGCCGGGAGCGGGCCGACGAGATCTACGCGCGCGTCCGTGCCGCAGGGAAGTCGGTCGGCATCGACTTCGCGTTCGACCGGATCGACCGCCAGCCCAACACACTCGACGCGCATCGGCTGATCTCGTGGGCGCAGGCCCGTGGCAGTCCCGAAGAGCTGGTCGAGCGGTTGTTCCGCGCCTATTTCCTCGAGGGTCGCTACATCGGCGATCGCAGCGTGCTGGCGGCCATCGCGGGCGAAGCGGGACTTCCTGCCGACGCCGCGCGCGCGTATCTCGATTCGGACGAAGGCGCCGACACCGTTGCAGCGATGGACCGGCGCGTGCGCGAACTGGGCGTGACCGGCGTGCCGTTCTTCATTTTCGGCGACCGGGTGGCGGTCTCGGGCGCGCAGGAGGCGCCGGCGCTGGTCGCGGCGATGGAACAGGCGCTCGAAACCGACGGCGTTTGACGGGCGTCAACGCCGGGAATGCCGGCGCCGGCGATGATGGCCCATCTGCACCCGCTGTGGAGGATGTGATGCGCGCCGTGCGCCGGATGGCGTACCTGTCGATCGCGACGTCATTCGCGACAATCGTCCTGAAGTTCGGTGCTTATTTTCTGACCGGGTCGGTAAGCCTGTGGTCGGACGCGCTGGAGTCGCTCGTGAATCTCGCCGCCGGCCTGGTCGCGTTGGGCGCGCTGATGGTGGCGGAGCAGCCGGCCGACGATCGGCATGCCTACGGCCACGACAAGGCCGAGTACTTCTCGAGCGGCGTCGAAGGCGCGCTGATCCTCGTGGCAGCGGTGTCGATCATCTGGTCGGCGGTCCATCGCCTGATCGATCCGCAGCCGCTCGTGCGACTCGGGCCCGGCCTCATCGTCGCGTTCCTGGCCGGCGCGGCGAACTTCGTTACGGCGCGCATCATGTTGAAGGTCGCGCGGCAGCACGACAGCATAACGATCGAGGCCGACGCGAAGCACCTGCTGACCGACGTCTGGACCTCGGTCGGGATCATCGGCGGACTGCTCGTCGTGATGGCGATGCCGCAATGGGCGATCCTCGACCCGTTGATGGCGATCGCCGTCGGCATCCACATCATCGTCACGGGGGTCAACCTGTTGCGACGCTCGGCCGACGGGTTGATGGATGTCGCATTGCCGTCGGCGGAGGTGAAGCGCGCCGAAGCGCTGATCCGCGCGGAGATGCCGGAGGGGTCGAGCTTTCACGCGCTGCGTACGCGCAAGGCCGGGGCGCGGCGCTTCCTTGAGTTCCATGTCCTCGTGCCCGGCACCATGAGCGTCCTGGATTCGCACGCGCTGTGCGATCGGATCGAGGCGGCGCTGACGGCCCACCTGGCCAAGGCTCAGGTGACGATTCACGTCGAGCCGAACGAGACGCAGGCGCCGCATTCCTAGGCGCGTCGCGAAACGGCGCCGGGAAAATGCTGTGCGGTGGCGTACTTTGATCTCGCGGCTTTCCCTCCCCGGTCAATCCGGCGCTGCCGCCTCACTCTCGTGCCAGCGGGAAAGCACGGCATGCGAAAGCCACATGGTTGCCGTGAACAGGGCGATGCCGGCCGCGGCGATCAGGAACAGCGCGGCGAACAGCCGCGGGATGTTGAGCTGCATGCCGGCGAGCAGGATCTGGTAGGCGAGGCCCGCGCCTTGCCCGCCGGTGCCGGCGACGAACTCGGCCACGACCGCGCCGATCAGCGCGAGGCCGCTCGCGATCCTGAGGCCGCCGAAAAAATAGGGCAGCGCGCCGGGAATGCGCAGCCGCAGCAGCACCTGCCAGCGGCTCGCCCGGCACATCCGGAACAGGTTGAGCAACCCGTGGTCCACGCTGCGCAGCCCGAGCGTCGTGTTGGCGATGATCGGAAAGATGGCGACGACCACCGCGCACAGTATCAGCGCGATCCGCGTGTCCCTGACCCAGATGATGATCAGCGGCGCGATCGCCACGATCGGTGTCACCTGCAGCAGCACCGCGTAAGGAAACAGGCTCATCTCGATCCACCGGCTCTGCACGAACAGCAGCGCGATCAGCGTTCCCACGACCGTCGCGATGGCGAGTGCGGTCAGCGCGATGCCGAGCGTGACGCCAAGCGCATCGGCCAGCAGCGCGCGATCGATGACGAGCGTCTGCAGCACGACCCAGGGTGACGGCACGATGTACTTCGGCACGTCGTAGGCGACGACGAGCCCCTGCCACGCGGCGACGAGGAGCACGGCGATCAGCGCCGGCGCGGCGATGCGCAGGACGCGGGATGGCGCTTCGTCGCCAGTCATGGCGTCACGCTTGCACGTCGGAGAGGGTGCCCGCTCCGGCTGCGGCGACCAGCGCCGACAGCTGCTGGCACCGGCTCGCGAACCCGGTGGACACGCGGAACGCGTCGCCACGCGGGAACGGCTCGTCGATCGGGACCTCCGCGATGACGCGGCCCGGACGCGCGCCCATCACCGCGACGCGCGTCGACAGGAACACCGCTTCGTAGATGCTGTGGGTGACGAACACGACCGTAAAGCCACGCGCAGCCCACAGTGCGGCGAGCTCGCCGTCCAGCCGCTGCCGCGTGAATTCGTCCAGCGCGCCGAACGGCTCGTCCATCAGCAGCAGATCCGGCGCGGTAGCCAGCGCCCGCGCGATCGACACGCGCATCTGCATGCCGCCGGAGAGCTCGCGTGGAAAGTGCCGCGCGAAGCCCGCGAGCCCGACCTGTTCCAGAGCCGCGGCGGCGCCGCGCGTCGCCGTGGCGCGGTCGACCCCGGCAAGGTCGAGCGGCAGCCGGACGTTCGCTTCGACCCGCGCCCAGGGCATCAGCGTCGGGGACTGAAACACGAAGCCCAGCCGGCGGCCCGGCCCGCCGGTTGCCGCGAAACCGCCGCCCCACCAGCGGAGCGTTCCCGCGGAGGGCGCGATGAGTCCGGCGATCAGGTTGAGCAGCGTCGTCTTGCCGCAACCGGAGGGGCCCAGCAGCGTCAGGAATTCGCCGCGGCGGATTTCGAGGTCGACCGGAGCGAGCGCCCGCGTGCCGTTCGGAAAGACCTTTTCGGCGCCCGCGATCGCGATGACGGGCGTGGCGGTGTTGCCTTGGGGGGCGTCAGCCACGGTCAGGGCAGCACCCGCACGTCCTTCACGATCGACAGCGTCCAGGCCTGCGCGTAGTCCACGTTCGGCTTGGCGAGACCCGTCGTGCGGAGGAAGTCGAGCGTTTGCTGCCAGCGCCGATCGGTCATCGTCAGCAGTCCCGCGGTCGACACGTCGCCCCCGGTAACGATCGCGTACTCCTTCATCTGGCGATGGCCGTAGGCGAGGAGCTCGTCGCCCATCTGTGGATTGTCGCGCTTGATGAGCGCGTTGCCGGGCGCGGGATTGGCGAGATAGCTCTTCCACCCTTCTGCGGACGCCCGGACGAATCGCTTCAGCGCATCGGCACGTCCGGCCAGCGCGTCGCGCCGCACGGCAAGCACTTCGGAATAAGGCGGATAGCCCTGTTCCGCCAGCAGGAAGACGACTGCCTTCACGCCGCCCTTCTCGATCGAGAACGGCTCGGACGTCACGAAGCCCTGCTGCGCCAGGTTGCGGTCGACGAGAAAGGGCTGGACGCTGAACGCGTAGGGCCGCTTCTGGTCGTCGGTGAAGCCGTAGCGCTGCTTCAACCACGGCCAGAACGTGGTGTTCGCCGCCGCGCCGACCGCGATGGGCTTTCCCTTGAGCTCCTCGAGTTTCGCCACTCCGGGATGCGCGATGATCACGGTCGGATTCTTCTGGAACGTCGCGGCGATCGCGGTGATCGGCACGCCCTGCTCGACTGCGGAGAGCACCTGCAGCGCGTCGCCCATCACCACGTCGAGCTGGCCGGCAGCGAGGAGCTGCAGGCCGTTGACCTGCGGGCCTCCCATCCGGATGGTGACCTCGAGCCCGTGCTTCGCGTAGGTGCCTTCCGCGACCGCCTGATAGAAGCCGCCGTGCTCGGCCTGCGCGAGCCAGTCGGTGGCGAAGACGATGCGATCCGGTGGCTGCGCGCCGGCGGCCATGGACATTGCGGCGAGGATGGGCATGGCCAGCAGGCGGCGGAAGCGGCGAAGCATGGGGGCACCTGTCGAAGGATGGTCGGGCGAGGGCGAAGCCGCCATTATGCGCAGGTTCGCCGCCGTGCACCCGGACCGGATTGCACGTCCGAAAACGGCGAGTCGGCGGCCGTGGCCGCAGGCATAATTCGTCCATGCCGCTCGACTCCGACGCCTGTTACCGCGCCCTCGCGACCCACGATTCCCGCTTCGACGGACGATTCTTCGTCGGCGTGTCGTCGACGCGCATCTATTGCCGGCCTGTCTGCACCGTGCGCCTGCCGCGGCGCGAAAACTGCCGCTTCTTCGCCAGCGCCGCGGCCGCCGAGGTCGACGGCTACCGGCCGTGCCTGCGCTGCCGGCCGGAGCTCGCTCCCGGCAACGCCAGCATCGATGCCGGAGCGCGCCTCGCGCAGGGCGCCGTGGACCTGATCGAGAACGGCGTTCTGGACGCGGGTGGCATCGAGCACCTGTCGGCGCGCGTGGGCGTGACGAGCCGGCATCTGCGGCGCATCTTCGCCGCGGAGTTCGGGGTGTCGCCGATCGAATATGCGCAGACGCAGCGGCTGCTGCTCGCGAAGCGGCTGCTCACCGACACGGCGCTGCCCGTCACCGAGGTCGCGCTCGCCAGCGGTTTCGCGAGCGTGCGGCGCTTCAACGCGCTGTTCAAGGCCCGGTATCGAATGGCTCCGGGCCGGCTGCGCGAGGCGCGGAGCGCCGAGGCGCTTCCTTCGGCGCTCGCGTTCGAGCTCTGGTTCCGGCCGCCGTACGACTGGGAATCGATGCTGGCGTTTCTCGGCCATCGGGCGATCGACGGCGTGGAGGCGGTGACGCGCGACGCCTACACGCGGACGATTGCGATCGCGCATCGCGGGGTGCTGCACGTGGGCCGGATCGAAGTGCGGCGCTCGCCGCGCAAGCCGGCGTTGCGCGTTTCCGTGTCGCCATCGCTGGCGCGCGCGGTGCCGGTCGTGCTGTCGCGGGTGAAGCGCGCGTTCGACCTCGCCTGCGATCCGGCGGTGGTCGCCGCGGCGCTGGGCCCGCTCGCCGCCGGACATCCCGGCTTGCGCGTTCCCGGCACGTTCGACGGCTTCGAGCTTGCCGTCCGCGCCGTGGTGGGCCAGCAGATCTCCGTGCGCGCCGCGCGCACGCTGCTCGGGCGCATCGCGCGGACCTTCGGCGAGCCGGTGCGCGGGGAGGAAGGCGATGCGCTGACCCGTGTGTTTCCCGCGGCCGCGCGCATCGCGGCCGTGCCTCCGGGCGAATTGACGAAGCTCGGCGTGTCCCAGGCGCGAGCGCGAACGCTCGTCGGGCTCGCCGCCGCGGTCGCGTCCGGCGCGATTCCTCTGGAGCCCGAGAGCGACGTGGACGCGACCCTCGCGGCACTGACGGCGCTTCCGGGCATCGGAACATGGACCGCGAACTACGTCGCGATGCGCGCGTTGCGGTGGCCGGATGCGTTCCTCGCCAGCGATCTCGTCGTTCTGAAGACGCTGGGTGAAACCCGGCCGGCGCACGCGTTGCGCCTGAGCGAGTCCTGGCGTCCCTGGCGTTCCTACGCCGTCATGCACCTGTGGAGAAATGCCTCATGACGAACGTTGTCTATTTTGATCGCGTGTCGTCCCCGCTGGGCGAGATGGTGCTGGCGAGCGATGGCAACGCACTGTCGGGCGCGTGGTTCGACGGGCAGCGGTATCAGCCGCAGATCGGTCCCGCGTGGCAGCGACAGCCGGACCTGCCCGTGCTCCGTCGTGCCGCAGCCGAGCTCGCCGAATATTTCGCGGGGGAGCGCATCGCGTTCGGCGTGCCGCTGGGGCCGGTCGGCACGCCATTCCAGCGCGACGTCTGGCGGGCGATCGCCAGCGTGCCCTACGGCGCAACGATCGCCTATCGCGATCTGGCGGCGCGCGCGGGTCGGCCGGGGAGCATCCGCGCGGCGGGCACTGCGACGGGCCGCAATCCGCTGTCGATCATCGTTCCCTGCCATCGCATCGTCGGCGCGGACGGCGCGCTGACCGGATACGCCGGCGGCCTTGCCCGCAAGCGGGCACTGCTCGCGCTGGAGCACGCGGCGATTGCTGTTGCCGCGCCCCGCCTGGCGCCGGTCGCCGCGTTCGCACCTTCGCTCGTTTGACGGACAGGCTCGGCGTGCGCCAGTCCGACGCCGGGCGGCTCCTCGCCCTGTCCGCCATCTGGGGCGCGTCGTTCATCTTCATCCGTGTGCTGGCGCCCGTGCTGGGACCGGTGCTGACGGTGACGACGCGCGTGCTGATCGGAGGCGCGATTCTCATCGTGTATTGCCGCATCATCGGCCTCGATGCCGGGCTCTCCCGCCACTGGCGCCAGTACGCGCTGATCGGGGTCACCAACTCGACGCTGCCGTTCATGCTGTTCGCGTTCGCCGCGCTGCACCTTCCGGCGTCCTACTCGGTGATTCTCAACGCGATGACGCCGCTCTTCACCGCATTGCTGGCGGTCCCGCTCCTCGGCGAGCGGCTGACTGCCGCGAAAATCGCGGGCCTCGTCGTCGGTGTTGCCGGCGTCGCGCTGGTGAGCGGGGCGGGCCCCGTCGCGCCCGACTTGTGGTTCGCGCTTGCCGTCGCCGCCTGCCTCGGCGCGACACTCTGCTATGCGGGTTCGAGCATCTACATGAAGAAATGCGCGTCCGGCGTCAAACCGCTGGCGCTCGCCGGCTGGAGCCAGATCTTTGCCGGGCTGGCGCTGGCGCCGCTCGTGCCCTTCGCGCCGCCGCCCGGGTCCGTCACACCGCTCATCGTGGCCAACGTGCTGGCGCTGGCGGTGGTCTGCAGCTCGGCAGCGTACGCGCTCTACTACCGGCTGATCGCCGACATCGGGCCGACGCGCGCGCTGATGATAGCGTTCCTGATGCCCGTGTTCGGCATGCTCTGGGGCGCGTTGTTCCTGGGCGAGACGATCACGTTGCCCATGATTGCGGGGTGCGGTCTCGTGATCGGTGGAGCGACGATCGTGTTGCGGCCGGCCCCGGCGCACCGCGGCCGGTCATGATGCGCGGACGCCGCGTCGACTCGCGAATGGCGCCGCGCCGGGGCCCGGGCAAAGGCCTGCGATCACTTCCTGGCGGTGGCCGCCGTCACCTTAGCCAGCAGGCCGTCGGCGTTCCTGTTGGTGACGCTCATCCGCACGAGGATGTCGGGCGGCAGTACCCTCTTCCCGAAATACGCCTGGTTCCAGTCGTCGGCCGCGGTGACCACCGTGCCGTCGAAGTTGAGCCCGCCGTACACGCCCTTGGCACGGTTGAAGGTGATGAGGTCGGACACGATGTCGCTCTTGGCGCCTGCGCCGACGGGACCCGCGGCCACGCTGGCGTCACCGCCCATCTTGAACGAGGTCGCCAGCAGCGAGTTGAAACCCTTGTCGGTCATCACCATCGTGACGCCTTCCGATACCGAGATGCCGGCCTGGAAACCGATGCTGCCCGTCGCCATGATGTAGAACGCCGGCCCGACCCATTTGCCGCTCGCCGGATCGCGCGCGACCACGAGCGCGCGGCCGCCGGAGCCGCCGAAGATGAAGCCGGCCTTGACGATCTCGGGCGCGATGATGAGCGCCTTGGACCGGCTGATGTTCTGCTGCAGCCAGGACATGTCCGGATCGCGCAGGAAGTTCGACAACGACCTTTCGGCCTCGACGACCAGTTTCTGCTGGTCGCCCTGCGCCTGCGCTGCCGACGTGAATAACGCGAGGGACGTCGCGGCACAAAGCACGATGCCGGCACGGCGCACGATTGTCTTCAACATGGAATTCTCCTGAAATCGATAGGCAGGGAAGCAATCCCGGACGGCGAAACGACGATATCGCGACGCGATCCCGATCGGCAAGTATACCCGCCTCCGTACCCTGCCGCCTCGGCGCGGCTAGCGCGGGATCGCGTTCAGCAGAAACATCGCGGCGAGCAGCCCACCCGGACGCCCGAGCGTGCCCAGCCACTGGTTGTAGATCCCCTCGATCTCGCCGCTGACGTACACCTGTGTCAACGCGCGGTTGACTTCGAGCCGGAACGACGAGTCCCCGCGCGGCAACGCGAACGCCAGTGGCTCGATCGAGAGATCGTCGGGCAGCATGGTCAGCGCCTTCACATCCTTGGCCTGCAGCGCGAGTCCGAGCAGCTTGATCTTGTCGCTCGCGAACGCGTCGAGCGAGCCCGACTCCAGCATCGCGATTCCCTCGTTGCCGTCCTTGATCTTCACCACCGTCGCATTGACGAGGCGCGCCTTCAGGACCGAGTCGAGCCGCGCCTCGGTCGTCGTACCCGCGATGACGCCGATCTTCTTGCCCGCGAGGTCGGCAAACTGCTTGACCGCCGCCGTCTTGACGATGAGGCCGCCGCCGTCGAGAAAGACAAGCGACGAGAAATCGACGGTCGTCATGCGCGTTTGCGTGGCCGTGGTGTTGGCGCACTCGAGGTCGGCCTTGCCCGATGCCACCATCGCGAGCCGCTCCGCGACCGTGCCGACGAGCCAGTTCACCTTGAGCTCCGGCACGCCGACGACACGCCCCAGGTGGGCGATCACGCGCTTGCACAGATCGATCGAATAGCCCGCAGGCTGCCGCTTGTCGTC
Source organism: uncultured Bordetella sp. (assembly GCA_964354035.1). GTDB lineage: Bacteria > Pseudomonadota > Gammaproteobacteria > Burkholderiales > Casimicrobiaceae > CAIWHR01. The sequence goes on along the minus strand of CAYGYQ010000031.1, from coordinate 3,068 downwards.
GACGAACGAAAAGGGCAGCGAGTCGCCGGAGAAGGCCACGTTGATCTGCCCGGTCGACTTCAGCTTGCCGAGCGTGTCCCGGGGCGCCGGCGCGCCGGTCGCCTTGGGAGCAGCGGCGCTTTTCTGGGCCGGCGCCTTGGGCGTGGGGGTCTGGGCGGCGGACGTGCCGGCGAGAAAGACGGCGGCCAGCGCGAACGTGGCGAACGCGGCGAACAGGTGTTTCTTCATGGTGTCGGTTTTTCCTTGGGTGTGGGCGGGGGCGGCAAGGCCAACGCCGGGCATGCCGATGCGCTTCCGGCCGCGATTCTACCCCATGGCCGGGGACCCGCGCGGCCGCGGCGCAGGCGGTCCCGCATGCTAAACTGGCCTGCATCCCATTCACGCCTTTCGCCATGCGCAGATTCAACCTCTTTCCTGCCGCCCTCCTCGCGCTCGGCGTCGCCGGCATGGGCCTCGCGGCGGGGGTCAACGCGGCATCGCAGACGCTGGACACGATCAGAGCAACGGGCGTGATCACGTTCGGGTATCGCGACAATGCGGTGCCGTTCGCCTACAAGGATCGGGAAGGCCGGGTCCAGGGCTACAGCGTCGAGCTGTGCACGCGCGTCGCGGGATCGATTCAGAAGGAACTCGGCCTGTCCGAGCTCAGGATCGAGTGGCTTCCGGTGGAAGCCTCGAACCGTCTCGACTACGTGGTCGACGGCAAGGTCGACGCCGTCTGCGGCACGACGACGATCACGCTGTCGCGGATGAAGAAAGTGGATTTCAGCCTGCCGATCTACGTGGACGGCGGCAGCGTGCTGGTGCGCGCGAAGTCGAAGCTCGCGCGCCTCGCCGATCTCAAGAACAAGCGCATCGCCGTGATCAGCGGCACGACCACCGAGGAGGATCTCGTCAGCGGCCTGAACGCGCTCGGGGTGACGGCCGTACTGGTCCCGGTCAAGAACGGCGCCGAAGGGATGGCGATGCTGACCAAGGGCACCGTGGACGCCTATGCCGCCGACCGCGTCGTGCTGGCCTACCTCAAGCTGCGCGCGCCGGACCCGAAGGCCTATACGTTCGTCACCGGCGACTTTTCGCTGCAGCCGTTCGGCCTGCCCGTGCGCCGCGACGATCCCGATTTCCGGCTGGCGGTGAACCGCGCGCTCGCGGGCATTTACCGAACCGGAGACATCGACGGCATCTTCCAGCGCTGGCTGGGCGCGCTGGGTATCCCCGGACCGTTGCTGCATTCGATGTTCTACCTCAACGCCTTGCCGGAGTGACGCAATGGCGCGCTGGTCAGTAACGTATCTGGCGATCCTGCTTTTCACCGGCGTCGTGACGACCGCGGCCCAGGCGCAAACGTCGGCCAGCACGGATGCGCCCGATTGCATGAGCTTTCCCTGCGGCCGGGTCGAAGCGATCCGGCAGACGACGGTCAAGCAGCCCTGGACGCCGTTGGGTGGCGGGGCGTCCGCGAGTCCGGGCGACAACTCGGGAAGAGTGAGCACATCGTTCCAGATCGGGCCGGGCCTGTCGAACCAGGGCATGGTGCTCCTCGGGGCCGGTGGCGGCGCGGCGTACCAGAAAACGCCGAATCAGTACGATCAACCGCGCTGGGAGGTCACGATCAAGCTCGACAATGGCCAGAAGCGCGTCGTCACCGTCGCCTACGAGCCATTCGTGCGTGAAGGCGAGCGCGTGCGCGTCGCCGGCAACAGTCTCGAGCTCGTCGACTGATTTCCTGACCCGCGCATGGCGGCCCTGGCGATCAACGACACCGCCGACGGGCGCCGCGTATTGGCGCTGACGGGGCGCCTCGATGCGACGACGCTGCCCGGCCTCTGGGACGCCGCGCGGCGCGCGGCGGCGGAGGCTCCGCGACGCCCCCTCGTCATCGACGCGGCGGGCGTCGATTACTGCGACGGTGCCGGCGCTGCGCTGTTCGTCGACCTGTTGCGCCAGACCCGCGAAGGCAAGGTCGAGGTCGCCAACCTCAGGCCGGCATTCGCGGCGTTGCTGAGGCAGTTCGATCCCGCGGTGCTCGCGCACGATCTCGATCCCGAGCCGCCGCGGCGGCCGGTGGTCGACGAAATCGGTTTCGCGGCCTATGGCATCTGGCGCGACATCCGCGTGCAGGTCGAGTTCGTCGGGGAGGCGTTCGCGGCCCTCGTGTACGCCGCGCGGCACCCGGGAAGCGTGCGTTGGAAGGACGTCTGGCGGATCTGTGAACAGGTCGGCGCGGACGCCCTGCCGATCGTCGCCCTGATCTCGGGGCTGCTGGGCATGATCCTCGCGTTCCAGTCCGCCGTGCCGATGAAGCGGTTCGGCGCGGAGATCTTCGTCGCCGATCTCATCGGCCTGTCGATGCTCCGCGAGCTCGGCCCGCTGATGACGGCGATCTTGCTGGCCGGCCGGTCGGGCGCCGCGTTCGCGGCCGAAATCGGCACGATGCGCGTCAACCAGGAGGTCGACGCGCTGACGACGATGGGACTGAGCCCCGTCCGCTTCCTGGTCACGCCGAGGATCATCGCCGCCTTGCTGATGACTCCGCTGCTGACGCTCTTCGCCAACATGGTGGGCCTGCTCGGCGGTGCGCTGACGATGCAATCCTTTTCGATCCCGTTCGTCACGTTCCTGAAACAGGTCGACTCCGCGGTCACGATGACGGACTTTCTCGCCGGCTTCGTCAAGTCGTTCGTGTTCGCCGTGCTCATCGCCGGCATCGGCTGCCTGCGCGGTCTCCAGACCAAGGCGGGGGCATCCGCCGTCGGCGACGCCGCGACGCGCGCCGTGGTGACCGGCATCATCCTGCTCGTCGTCGTCGACGGGCTGTTCGCCGTCGCCTATTACCTGCTCGACATCTGATCATGGCCGAGGACGTCATCATCCGGGTCGAGAACGTGGACGCAGGCTACGCCGGCGTGGCGATCCTCGAGGACATCCAATTCGAGATCCGCCGCGGCGAGGTATTCGGCATCCTCGGCGGCTCCGGCTGCGGCAAGAGCACGCTGATGAAGCACATGATCGGGCTCATTCCGCCGATCGGCGGGAGCATCTTCATCGACGGCGACGATATCGTGACG
>CAYGYQ010000030.1:0-21477 GCA_964354035.1 uncultured Bordetella sp. | reverse complement strand
TTCGAGTTCCGCACCCGCAAGCCAAAGCGCCGCCCGGTCGCCATGTCGATCCGTCCCGAGCGCGGGCCGTTGCGCCGCTTCGAAGGCGAAAGGCGGCTGACCGAAGGCCGCGACGGACAGGAACGGTCTCAGTCGCTGGCGGAGGCCGCCGTGACCCCAGCAGGCCTGCAGTGACGAGCGGCCCGCATTGCCACGGCGAAGGCCACGATCACGCCGATCACGACGACGGCCCCAAACACAAGATCGTGGCTTTCCGCCCAAGCATCGACCGCCGGCAGCAGCAACTTGGCGACCGTGAACGTCCCGACCGCAAGGCTGATCGCGGCCACCGCAAGGGCCATGACGCGTGAGGCGATAACGGCGGTGCGGTCGGCACGGCGGATAAGCGCGGAAATCCAGACGCCGTTGATGCCGTCAACGACGAGCATGCCGAGCACGAACAGCCCAGCGACGAATAGCGCCTGCGAAACGCCGCCAAAGCGCCCCGCCGCCAGCGCGAACAGCGCTGCCTGCGAAACCGTATCGAACGACAGCGCGAAGAGCATCCCGACCGCCGCGATGGCCCACGGCCGACGCACGGTCAGCACTCGGCCGAGAAGGCGCGCTTTCAGCCCCGATGGGGCCACGACCGCATTCCGGGCGGTGGTCAGCACCGCGTGGACGTTGACGAAGGCCAGTCCGAACAGGAAGAAGACGGACACCGTCGCACCGGTGACTTCCAGCCATCCCGGTGTCTGCCAGCCGGCAGACAGTGTGCCGGCGACGAACGCGACCAACATAACGACCACCCCGTGTCCAAGCGAGAACAGGGTACCGGCGACCTTGGCGAGGCGCGGGTTCGCTCGGGCGTTGTAGCGGGTAAAGCCATCAATGGTGGCGAGGTGGTCGGCGTCGAAGCCATGCTTGAGGCCCAAGACGAACGCCAACGCGCACAGAGCGGTCCAGGTGGCGGGCAGAGCGTCCATCGAGGTCAGTCCCTTGGCCGGGGCCCGGAAGTCGGGCGTGTGACGAATGTTGCATAACTTCCTACCAACGCGCAAGCCCCGAGCCGGTCCCGACCTTGACTTGGATCAGGAGCGAGGAATCAAGTGCATGTGGCCGTGGTGCTGATGGGCGCCGGGAACAATGTGCTTGTCGCCGAGCTCGACCGTGATCAGGTTGATCGCGGTGTGGCGGACTCCGCGCTCGGCCTTGACCTGATCCGAGAAGCGACGAACCGCTGCCGTCGATCCCTTCAGGACGGTCGTTTCGAGGCAATGCTCGTGGTCGAGATGGACGTGCATCGTTGCGACGACAAGGTCGTGGTGCTCATGCTGCGCGGCAGTCAGTCGTTCGCCGAGGTCGCGTTGGTGGTGGTTGTACACGTACGAGAGGCTCGCCACGCAATACGCGCGTGCCTCGTACTTGATCCGGTCGCCCTCGACCTCCCGGCGCAGGAGGTCGCGCATCGCCTCCGACCGGCTGCCGTATCCACGCTTCGCGATCAGCGCGTCGAATTCCTTCGCCAGCGACTCGTCGATAGACATCGTGATTCGCTCCATAACCGCTCCCTCTCGTGTGAGTTCCGCTGCAATGTTGCGACGATTTTGAGGACAGGTACAGTTTGCCTCAAGAACTCATGTGGGCTTCTGTCGCTTCCCGCTCTGGTCCGCGAACGTCAGCTTTCTTGCAACCGAAAGTCAGCAATCCGGAAGCGCGACCGGCAGAGGGTCGGGTACCCGTGGTGGCAGAGTCGAACTCGCCGTCGATGACGACGCAATGACAGCGAAGATAGGCGTTATCCGGCCGCGAATCGTGGTACCCCCGCCTTGCTGGCAGCCGTCCGCAGATCGCGGTCGAGTGTCGCCAGCGGCAATCCGGCCCGCATCGCCGATTGCGTTGGCTACCTCGAGCCCCCAGGTCACGGGCACCACGGCGCTCGTTTCCGACTGCTTCATGAGATTCAGCACTTCCATTGCATACGCTCGTTCGGCAGTCTTGCCGCCGAGGAGGATCCAGCACATTGTCACCGAAGCGTCCAGAACGAAGTTCACATCCGACCTTCTTCGATGAGCGCCTTGATGTCGCCAGTCTTGCGCACGGGATTTTTCCGGATGTACGAAATGAACTTCTCAATGGCGGCTACCTTGTCTTTCGGCTTCCCGGTCTCGCAGGGAACCAGGACTTGCCGTGTCAATCGGCGTGGATGCTCATCCTGCAAAGACTCGCCGCGCCGTGAAGCCTTGCGCCGGGACCGCGCCCGCCCGCGACAGTGTGGGATAACTACAGACGCCGACGCGCGCCCGGACATTCTTCCGCGGCGGGCTGCCCGTCCTCCGGCACCGCCATCCAAAGGGTGTTCGCATGATAGCTGCAGGAAATGCCCTGTGGGCGCTGATGTGCGCCGCGATGGCGCTGTTCGCCGTCGGCGCGACGTTCCCCGGCGACGTTCCGCGCGTGCCGGCGGTCAACGCGAAAGCGGAGGCGCACCTCCCCGGCAAGTTCATCTGGTTCGATTGCGTGACCGAGGATCCGTATGCGGCCAAGGCGTTCTACGGCGCGCTGTTCGGCGTGCTGAAGTCCGACACCGGCGATCCGCCCGATCGCCCGGTCACCGTGGGAGAATTCCTCTGGGTCGACCTCTTCACGCGCGATCCGGCGAAGGCGGCGGAGTTCTATCGCGGCCTCGCGGCCTTCGAGTTGAGCGTCAAGGGAGCTTCGCCGGAGATCGTGCGCCACGTGCTGGCGACCGGCGGCGTCGCGCGCGCCAGCCTGATCGCGCTGCCCAGGGATGCCGCGGATCCGGGATGGTTGCCGTTCGTCCAGGTGGACGACGTCGCTGCGACCGTGCGCACCGCCACGGCGCTCGGCGGCACGATCCTGCTGGCCCCGCGCCCGGACCTGCTGAACGGGCACGTCGCGGTCATCGCCGACCCGCACGGCGGCATCCTCGGTGTGGTGAACCGCGCGGAAGCCGCGAAGAAGGGGGGCGCCAAATGAACTTTCGCCGAATCGTTCCGGCGTCGTTTCCATTCGTCGCCGCCGCGACACTGCTGCTTGCCGCGGTGCTTGCCACCGGGTGCGTCAGCCATCGCGACGACTACGGCGGCAGCAACGACATCGGCTACAGCCCGATGTACGGCGCCTATGACGGCGCCTGCGACGGCAGCTGGAACTGGAGCCCGGGTTACTACCCTTCCGCCGTCGTCATCAACATCGGTCCGGTGGACTGAGCCACCGCTTCGCCGGCGCCTACCCGGGCGCGTCTCCCCCGGCCGGCTTCGGCGGCTCGCCGATCGCCGCCCTCGCCGCCGCGCCCGCCACCGCCCTGGCCCTGTCGTCGTCACCGTACGACGGCGGCACGTTGACGGTCACCTCCTTGTGCGCGAACTTGATGCCGGCGGCACGGAAGGCGGCGATGATCTTGTCGTAGGCGACGCGCCGCATCATGAACGACGTCGTGGACGGCTTGGCGGTGAACTTGGCCCGCACGACGATCGCGCTGTCCTCGGTGGCGATCACGCCCTGCGATTTCAGCGGCTGCAGGATGTCGGCGGCGTAGTCGGGATCGGCCGCGAGCTCCTCGCCGATCTTCTTCAGGATCTTCTTCACCTGCATGATGTTGGTGTCGTAGGTGAGCCGGAACTCCATCACGTGGATGGCCCAGTCCCGGCTGGTGTTGCGCAGGCGCTTGATCTCGCCGTAGGGCAGGATGTTGAGCGAGCCGCGGTGATGGCGCAGGAACAGCGAGCGCACGTTGATCTTCTCCACGACGCCCTTGTCGGCGCCGACCTCGATGTACTCGCCCAGCCGGAACGCGTCGTCCATCAGGAAGAACGCGCCCGACACGATGTCGCGCACCAGCGTCTGCGAGCCGAAGCCGATCGCCACGCCGACCACACTGGCGCCGGCGAGCAGCGGCAGGATGTCGACGCCGAGGGCAGCCAGGAACGACATCGTGGCCATCACGACGATCGTGACCAGGATCAGCGCGCGGAAGAGCGGCAGCAGCGTCTGCAGCCGGGATGCCGGAACGTCCGGACCTTTCTTGCCCTCCGCTTCCAGCCGGCGGTCGATCGCCGTCTTCGCTATCTCCCACAGCAGGTACGCGAGCAGCAGCACGATGCAGACGCCGAACAGCGAGCTGGATATCTTGCCGCCCATGCTCGCCTGCGCCATCGCGAACAGGTTGACGTCCCACAGCTCGGCGAGGAGCAGCAAGCCGACGACGACGACAACGATGTGGATGGCGCGGCGGAACACGGCTTGGTAGGCGGCGACGAATCCGGGCACGGCAGACCGGGCATCCGCCGGTGCTGCCGCGGCCGCCGCGACGGCCCTGCAAAGCACCATGTCCACGATGGGCACGAACACCACGAGCAGCACGCTCAGGATGCCGGCCGACCGCATGACGGGCGCGCCCAAGAGAATGTCGTAGATTCGCGCGGCGACGATCGCGGTGAAGAACACTATCGCGATCACCGGCCACAGATCGGCGAGCCAGCCGACGACGGCATTGTGCGAGCCATCGCCGCGGATCAGGCCGGCAATCGCGGCGCGCACCTGCCACACCGTCCACAGCACGATCGCCAGCATCAATGCCGACATTGCGATCAGGACAAGGTCGAACGTCGTCGCGCTCGCACCGCCTCCCGCCAGTACCACGCGACAGAAATTGCCAAATCCCCAGAACGCGGCGAGCAGAACGGCGAACCGGCGCAGGGTGCGCGCCGGAGCGTCGGCGAACGGCAGCAGCCGGGTGGCACCGTTGCGGCTCGAAAGCAGGAACCGGGCGAGGAGCCAGGTCACCCGCACCACGACGACCGCGATCAGCAGCTCCAGGACCGCGATCCGCCGCAGCTCGTGTCCATGCCAGAGCGCGAGGAAGGCCGCAAGCGCGGACAGCGCGAACACGGCGATGCCGGCAAGGTCGAGCGCGAGCCCGATGCCCAGGCGAAACGAGCGCGCGGTGAAGGTCTCCGCGGCCGGGGGCACCAGCCTCTTGCGATAGTTCCGCAGCGCCCGGTCGTAGCCGCGCTGCGCCAGCCAGCCGATCGCCAGCATCGCCGCCAGCGCGATGGCCAGCTTCACGAGCCCGGGCAGTCCGCCGTCCGGATCGTCCAGTTTGCCGCCGACGTCGGAGAGCGTCTCCGGCAATGCGACGAGCGCGTTCCGGAGTTCGCCGAGCCGCGTGCGCACCATGCCGGCGCTCTCCTCGACCCTCCCCGACATGGCCCTGTCGCCCCTCGCCCCCGCCGGTGCGGCGGCGCGATCGAGCTGGTCGAGAAGGAGCTTTCTCACCTCCTCGTCGGACAGGCGCGACACGAGCTCGCGCACCGATTCCCTGGTCAGCGGTTCCGGCAAGGTGATCGACTTCGCCTTGTGCGCCTGAGCCCAGGCGTCCGAGGGAGCCATGACGGCCACCATGCAGGCCACCGCGGCGGCACCGACGGCGACCGCCCGGCAAGTTCGACCGAACACGGACATTATCTTGCTCCTCGAGATCCCGAACAGGGCGCGAGTGGAATTGTAATCCAGCGGCCTCGCCCCGCCCGCGCGACCGGCGCGGCATTCGTTGCGCGGGCACTCCGTGGCCGCGGTCCGCACCCTCGCCGAACACCCGCCTGCGCGGGCCGATGTCAGCCGCCCGGGATGAACCGCTCGGCCCACCAGCTGAACACGATGTCGCGCAGCGCGGCGCCGTCGTCGTCGCCGTACAGATCCCGGAGCTTGCACTGCTGCAGCAGGGTGTACTCCCGGTCATCAAGCGTCACCGCCAGATCGCTGATCCGCAGCGGCACGTTGGTGAAGCTCGGCGTGTAGGACGTGTCGCGGCGCAGCTCGCGCTCCACCTTGATCGCCTTGACCCGGAAATCGGCCGGCGTGCGCTGGCTCGGCAATTTCGTGAGCGGCGGCACGGTTGCCAGATCCTCCTTCGTGGCCTTGAAGACCGACAGCCCGACCGGCTTGAGCGAGAAGTTGCTGGTGCGCATGATGTCGGCGCCGCACACGTTCGGCACCGCCAGCACATCCTCGATGGCCAGCAGGTCGACGTGGTCGCCGGGCTTCGAGCGTTGGCGTCCGATCCACGGCTTGCCGTCGGCGGCAACGCCGGTGTGCATGAACAGGTTGAACGAGTCGTGGACGTCGTCCGGCGTCAGCCCGTATTCGCGCTGGGCTTCCGCCTGGATATCGTGGCAGTTGGTATGCGCGCTGAATCCGTACACGCTCTCGTACAGGTGCGCGCTGCAGCGCGGGAACAGGACGTCGTTACAGTCCGCGGTGTCTTCCAGGATGTAGATCAGCGCGCGCTCGCGCGGCGGCGCCGACCACATGAAGTGGCCCTTGCCGGGATGCAGGCCGTGCAGGGTCCGCGTGCGACCCGTGTGCATGTACTCCTTGTAGTCGTGCAGGTTGAAGCAGTTGAAGTCGACGCACTGGCCGCCCTCGATCTGCTCGATGCGCAGAATCTGCCCGCGCAGCAACTCGATGGCCTTGCCGGTGCCCGGCTCCAGCACCCACGACGCGATCAGCTCACGGTCGGTCATTCCGACGCTCCCGCTTTCGAAGCGAGCGGCCGCTGTGCCTCGTCCCGGTACGCGGCGGCATACTCGCGTAACGCCAGACGGACCAGGCTGGCGCGATCGGCCGCGACACCTTGCGCAATCGTGCGATCGAGGAGCTCGAGCTGCTGCTGGTTGAGCTTCAGCACGACACGGTGATCAGGCATTCGGGAGTCCTTGTGGTGAGCCGCCCGGTCTGGCCGCAGCGGGCGCGCCCGGCTCGTGGCTGTTACGCGTCCCGGCCCACGGAAACACCGGATGGAAGACTTGTTCGAGCGGCGGATTGCCGAAGGCACGATCCCGGTGGCTTGCCATCAGCTTGCCGAACTGGCGGTCGGCCTCCGCCTGCAGCGCAGGGGCATCGACGCCGCGCACCGCGAAATCCTCCATCACGCAACGGCCCGCGATGTAGCTCGCTCGGCAGTCGCTGCCGCGTCCTGCCAGCAGCAGATTCTTCAGCGGGTCGAAGAACGGGCCGAGATGCTCGCCGTTGAGATCGAACACGACGATGTCCGCCCGCGCGCCGGCGGCCAGGCGGCCGAGATCGTCCCGGCCGAGCGCCCTGGCGCCGCCCAGGGTCGCGGCGTTGTACAGGTCCGCCATCGAGGTCTGCGCCGCGTCGCCTTCCCTCACGCGCGCGAGATACAGTCCGAGTTGCATGTTGTGCACGAGGTCCGGTGGCCAGGTATCGGTGCCGAGACCGAGATTGATGCCGGCCGCGCGGTAGCGCCCGAACGAATCCAGCGCCTCGCCGCTGCGCGCGAACACCGCCGGGCAATGGACGATGGTGGCACCGGAGGCGACGAGTCGTTGCCAATCGTCGATACCGGTGACCGGCACCTGCGGATGGCCGGCGAGGAAGATGCCGTGCGGCAGGATGGCCCGCGGCGTCAGCAGGCCGAGCGTTTCCAGCCAGCCCAGCGGCGTGGTGTGGCGCAGCCGCAGGACCGTCGCGAATTCGTAGACCGACTGGCAGCAGTGCAGGCGCACCGGCACGTTCAGCTCAACGCCCGCTGCCGCGGTGCGCGCCAAGAGCTCGGGCGTGCAGGTCTCGATGCGATCCGGCGCCAGCATGCCGCGCACGAGGCCGTTGCCGGCACCGTCGTAATCGCGGCAGAAACGTATCGCCTGCTCCAGCCCCGCCAAACCGCGCGGCTCGTCCCAGAACTGGTCGAGCGTCCGGTCCCGGCGGACGTAGGTGATGCCGCTCATGTAGCAGGGACCGACGTACACACGCAGGCCGAGCTCGACGGCAATCGCCGCGACGTCGGCGAACTCGTCGTAGTGCTCGGCCCACTCCCGGTAGTACATCGACGTGATCGGCAGCGCGGTGGTGATGCCGTTCCGGATCAGCTGTGCGAATGCATAGCGATACTTGAAGCGCTCCTCGTCCGCGGTGTAGGTCTCGCGCGGTCCCTGCCGGAGATAGTCCTCCGACCAGAGCCGGCCCATCTCGAGCTTGTCACCGTTGTCCACCGACAGCACGCCGGAGTCGAGATCGCCCAGCGCGTCGAGGTCGATCAGCCCGGGGCTGATCAGCGCGTGACCGTAGTCGATGGTCCGCTCGACCGGCCCCGGAAAATCGCGTCCGACGAATTCGATGGCGTCGCCCGAAAACACTACTTCGCCGTCGCGCCACAGCTCGTGCGCCGCGCCATCGAAGCCCATGACGAAGGCTGCCTTGAGACGAGTGCGCATGGTCCGCGGTCAATGCCCGGTGTACACGCCGTCGCGGGCCACGACCCGGCCCCGGCTGATGACGGTACGCGCGGACGGGCGATCCACGACGGCCGCGGCGAGGTTTTCCGCAGGCAGCAGCACGAAATCGGCGCGGCATCCGGCGGCAAGACCGTAGGACCCGATGCCGAGCGCCCGCGCGCCGCCCGCGCTGACGATGTCGAAGGCCATGGCGAGCTCGTCGTCCTTGCTCCAGCCGTAGCGCAGCGCGATCAGCATCGCGCGCTCCAGCATGTCGCCGTTGCCCATCGGGCTCCACGCATCCCGGATGCCGTCGGAGCCGGAACAGACGTTGACGCCGCGGCTGCGCAGCCACGCGACGGGAGGCACCGTGGTGTGCGGCGGCGCGCAGGTCATGATCGAGATGTTGAGCTCGGCCAGCCGGTCGGCCAGCGGCGCGAGTTCGGCTGGCGGGAACGCGCCCAGACAGTACGCATGGCTGATCATGACCCGGCCGGCGAGTCCCGCCGCCTGCGTCAGGTCGGCGATGCGCTCGATCTGCCAGCGGCCGAGTTCGCCAGGATCGTGCAGGTGGATGTCGATGCCCTTGCCGTAGCGCGTCGCCATCGTGAACACCGCTTCGAGGTGCCCGATCGGATCGCGATCGATGCCGGCGGGGTCGATGCCGCCGACGACGTCCACGCCCAGCTCCAGCGCCGCGCGCATCAGGTCGCTGGTGCCGGGACTGATCAGCATGCCGGCCTGCGGAAACGCGACGAACTGCAGGTCGATCACCTCCCGGTACGTCTCGCGCAGCGCGAGCATGGCCTCGACGTGCCGGATGCCGAACGCCGTCTGCGCGTCCACGTGGCTGCGAAAACAGAGCGACCCGCGTGCGATGCAGTGCTCGATCAGCGGTCCGGCCCGCTCGGCCATGGGGACGTCGATGCCGGGGAGCAGCCGCTGCTCGTTGGCGATCCGGTCGTTACGCGTCGGGCCCGCGGTGTTCGGGCGCCACGGAATGCCCCACAGCGTCTTGTCGAAGTGGACGTGGCTCTCCACCAGCGCCGGCAGCAGCAGCTGGCCCCCTCCGTCGACGAGGAGCGGCAACTGCGCCGGCGCGCTGCCGGCGGGCACGACCGCTTCGATCTGCGCCCGGTGCAGCACGACATCGACCGCCGCCGTGCCGAGCGGCCGCACATTGCGTATGACCTGTGTACCCATCGTGACAGCCCCCCTAGGCAATCTCGTCGATCCCGGTAGCCTCCGCGCCGCCGTGCTCGTCGCTCATCGAAAAGCGGTCGCGCGTACGGATGTAGAAACTGGCGCCGAAACGCGCGACGGGAAAGTAGTTCTGCAGTCGCACCCGGCAGTGCTCGAGGTCGATCAGGTCCGCTCGCGCGTGCAGCCAGAGCACCCGCCCGATGAAGATGTGGCGGCTCGCCGTCTCGATCTTCTCCTCGAGCTCGCACTCGAAGGCGACCGGGGCCTCCACGATGCGCGGCGGCGTCACCGCGCGGGAGGGCGTAGCGGTCAGTCCGACCGCGATCAGCTCGCTCTCGGTGGCCGGCAGGTTGTCGCCGCAGCGATGCATCTGCTCGGCCATCGGCTCGTCGGCCATGTGGACGACGAACTGGCCGTGCGCGAGGATGTTCGCCGCCGTGTGCTTGAGGTGCCCGTCCGAGAGCTTGTTGATGCTGATCATCAGTATCGGCGGGTCCTCGCCCATCATGTTGAACATGCTGAACGGCGCGGCATTGACCACGCCGGCCGCGTTCTGCGTGGTGACCAGCGCAATGGGCCGCGGCACGATCAGGCTGGCCATCAGCTTGTAGCGCTGGTACGCGCTCAATGTGGAGAAGTCGACCGCGATGGCCACTCGTCGTTACCCCGCTCGCTCAGCGCTCGCCGGCCCGCTCGCGCCGGCCCGGTGCGTCGTAATGCGTCGCCTGCCAGAGCCTCGCCGGCGATTCGAGCAGGTGGGAGAGCCCCGTGCGCTCGAGCATCAGCTCCGTCGCCGCCTGCGCGCGTTCCATCACCGCGGTTTCGTCGACCGTCAGCACCTTGCCGTCTTCCATCAGGATCCGGCCGTTGACGATGGTGGTGCTGACATCGGCGCCATTGGCAAAGCTCGTTACCCGGTAGACCGGCATGTTGAGCGGCAGCAGGTGCGGCTTGAAGAGATCGACCAGGATGATGTCGGCCTTCTTGCCCGCTTCGAGCGAGCCGATCTCGCGCGCGAGGCCGAGCGCGCGCGCGGCATCGATCGTCACCATCTCCAGCACCTTGCCGTGCGGCAGGACGCCGGGGTCGCGGAAATGGCGGCGGTGGTAGTGCATGCACTGGAACATGTGGCGGAACATGTCGTAACTGCGGTCCGGCGCCGCGCCGTCCGACCCCAGCGCCACGGTCACACCCGCGTCGATCAGCTCCGGCACCGGACAGCGGCCGCGGATCGACATGATTGCGCTCGGGTTGTGGACGATGCTGGTGCCAGTAGCACCGCAGGCCTCGATGTCCCCGGGGGTGAGGTCGATCGCATGCGACATGAACGCGTTGGCGCCGAGCAGTCCCAGCTCGTCGCGCGCGAGTTCAAGCGTGCCGGCGCGATGTCCGTCCTGCGTCAGTCCCAGACCGTGGCTGCGCGCGAGCTCGCCGTACTGGGCGGCCTGCGCGCGGAAGGTGCTCGTGAATTCCAGGTGATCCGGCCGGTACTGCGGCTGGTACACCGGCAGATCGATGCCGATGTTGACGCGCGCGTCGGCGGTGCCGTGTTGGGTGCGGACGATCTCCTCGCAGCAGGCGTACATCTCGTCCCAGGATACCGCGCGATCCCGGCGCTGCCCGCCTTTCCAGCTGGCGTAGGTGCGCGGCGCCGGCGGGCGCGACGGACCCACGGCGAGGAACGAGCGGGTGCCGGCTTCGGCGATTGCCGCGCAGTGTCGTGCCGCATAGCGCGGGTCGTCGACGCGCATGATGCTGTCGCCGCCGCCGAAGAGGCTAACGCCGGTGGTGGTGCCGCATTTCAACCGCTCCAGCGCCGAGAGCGCTGCCTCGGCGTACCAGAACTCCTCGTCGGAGCCGGTCGTGTAAATGACGCGGCAAGCCTCCGTCCAGGCCTCCGAATCGCCGCCGCCGAGGGTCTTCAGCAGGCCGTGGCCGGCGTGCCCGTGACCGTCGATGAGGCCGGGCAGGACCGCCTTGCGCCGCGCGTTGAGCGTCTTGCGCGCGGTGTAGCGGGCGCAGAGCTCCGTGCTCGGACCGACGGCGACGATGCGCTCGCCCGCGACGGCGAGCGCGCCGTCCTCGATCACGCGCCGTCCGGCATCGACCGTGATCAATGTGCCATGGACGATCAGCAAATCGACCGGATGTAACGTCTGGGTCACTTCTTCGTCCTCCTGCGTGTTGGCGCGGCGTCAGCGGCGATGGCGTGGCCGCGGCCGCCGACGCGCGCGAATCCGCGGCGCGCCGACACCGGATCCGGCGCGGCGTAGCTGCCGCGCTTGCTCGTCGCCAATCCCAGCGCCAGCAGGCTCTCGGCTAATTTCACCGCCGCGCCGACGCCGTCGATCACCGGCACGCCGAGGTCGCGGGCCAGGCGCGGCCCGAGGGCGGACATGCCGGCGCATCCGAGAATGATCGCGTCTGCCGCATCCTCGCGCACCAGACGTTCGGCGCAGTCGCGGATGCGCCGATAGGTGGCAGCGCTCGGACGCTCCAGCGCCAGCACCTTCACGTCCGCCGCGCGCACTCCCGCGCAGACGCGCGCGGCGCCATGCCGGACGACGAGCTCCTCGATCCCGGGAACCGCCGGCTGCACCGTGGTGACGATGCCGAAGCGCGCCGCGATCATGGCAGCGGCGCGCAGCGAGGCTTCGGCGATGCCGACCACCGGACCGGCGACCAGGCACCGCGCCGCGGCGACACCGGGATCGTCGAAGCAGGCGATCACCGTCGCCGCGCAGCCGTCGCGTTCGCCCCGCGCGACCTCGGAGAGCAGCGGCTGCAGACACAGCGCCTGGTCGTACGGACCCTCGATGCTGGCAGGACCGGTTTCCGGATTGCGGGCGACGATCTCGGTGCCCGGTGCCGCGACCGCTCTCGCGGCAGCGCCGATGGCTCGCGTCATCGCGGCCGTCGTGTTGGGGTTCACCACCAGCAATCTAGGCATGGGCAACCTCGCCGGACCGGTAGATCGTAACCGGAATGCGTCGCTCGGCAACTGCGTGGCAAGCGACCTGCGAGCCGTCGGGCTCCGCCGCGAGCTCCGGTCGTTCCTCGCCGCAACGCGCATTGGCATGGGGGCAGCGCGGATGAAACGCACAGCCCTGGGGCGGATCCAGCGGACTGGGAATTTCGCCCATGATCGGCGGCCGATCGCGCCCGCGCGTGTCGAGCCGCGGCAGCGCCGCCAGCAGCAGCTGCGTGTACGGATGCTTCGGCGCCTCGAACAGCACGCGCGTCGGCGCGACCTCGACCAGCCGACCGAAATACATCACGCCGACATCGTGCGACACATAGTTGATGACGGAAAGGTTGTGGCTGATGAAGAGGCAGGTGAGGCCAAGCTCCCGCTGCAGCCCCCGCAGCAGGTTCAGGATCTGCGCCTGCACGGAGACGTCCAGCGAGGACGTCGGCTCGTCGCACACGAGGAAGGTCGGATTGCCGGCGAGCGCCCGCGCGATCGACACGCGCTGGCGCTGCCCGCCGGAGAATTCGTGCGGGAACTTGGCGGCGTCCGCCGGCGCCAGCCCGACGTGGCGCAGCAGCTCGTACACGCGCGGCAGCACCGCCTCTGGCGGCAGCAGCTTCAGGAAGCGGATCGGCTCCGCGATGGCGCTGCCGATCCGGTAGCGCGGATTGAGCGACGCGTACGGATCCTGGAAGATCATCTGGATCCGGTGCTCGGCCGATGCGGCATCGGCGAAGCGGATTGTCCCCGCGGTCGGCGCGTCGAGCCCGGCGATGACGCGCGCCAGCGTGGACTTGCCGCAACCCGACTCGCCGACTAGGCTGAACGTTTCGCCGCGACGGATGCGAAAGCTGACGTCGTCGACGGCTTTGATCGATGGCCCGGCGCCTCCCAGCGCGCCGCGCAGGAAGCCGTGCCCGACCTGGAAATGGCGCGCGACCGCGCTCACCGTGAGGCTGTCGGCGATCGGGGCATTCACCGCGACCGACGCCGTCGCGTTCCGGGCCGCGCTCATTGCTTCACGTCCTGTGGCGGTCCGGCCACCCAGCAGGCGACGTGCCGCGTGCCGTGCAATGCGAGCTTCGGTCCCTGCTCGCGACACCGGGCGACGGCATCGGGACAGCGCGGGTGGAACGCGCACCCTTCGGGCCGGGCATTGAGGCGCGGCATCGCGCCGTCGATCTGGGCGAGCGGTCCCAGGCTTTCGTCGAGCGTCGGGATCGCGCCCATCAGCCCGCGCGTGTACGGATGCACCGGGGCCCGGATCACGTCCTCGACCGCGCCGATCTCGACGATGCGCCCCGCGTACATGACCGCGACCCGGTCCGCGGTCTCGGCGATCACGCCCATGTCGTGGGTCACCAGCAGCATCGCGGTTCGCTGCTCGCGGCAGAGCTGCCGCAGGAGCTGCAGCACCTGGGCCTGGATGGACACGTCGAGCGCGGTGGTCGGCTCGTCGGCGACGACGAGCCTCGGCTCCGCGCACAGTGCCAGCGCGATCACGATGCGCTGGCGCATGCCGCCGGAGAACTGGTGCGGATAGGCCGTGAAGCGCGCCTCGGGCGCCGGAATGCCGACCGCGCGCATCAACGCGAGCGCGCGCTCGGTCGCCTCGCGCTCGCCGACCGGAAGGTGCGTCTGGATCGTCTCGATCAGCTGCTCGCCGATCTGCAGCAGCGGATTGAGGCTCATCAGCGGATCCTGGAACACCGCGCCGATCTCCTTGCCGCGCACGCGCCGCATCTCGCGCGGCGCCAGGCGGTCGATGCGGCGCCCGCCCAGCCAGACCTCGCCCGCGGCGATGCGCCCCGGCGGGTCGAGCAGGCCGAGGACCGCCATGCCGGTCAGCGACTTGCCGGCGCCCGATTCGCCGACGAATCCGAGGATTTCCCCCGGCACGATCGCGAACGAGATGTCGTCCAGCGCGAGCAGGACCCCGCGCCGCGTCGGGATTTCCACGCGCAGGCCCTCGACCCGGAGCAGCGGCGCTTCGCTTGCATGTTGTGCCCCCACGCTTGCGGCTTGCGCCGCGGCGCTGCCCCCCGGGGGGGCAGGATTCGCGCCTTGGGACGGCCCGGCGGCACTCATCGGTCGCTCATTTGAGCTTGGGGTTGAACACGTCGCGCAGCCAGTCGCCGAGGAGGTTGATGGCGAGCACCAGCACGACCAGCAGGACGCCCGGCATCACCGTGACCCACCACTCGCCGGAGAACAGCACCTCGTTGCCGATGCGGATCAGCGTGCCGAGCGAGGGCGAGGTCGGCGGCACGCCCAGCCCGAGAAAGCTCAGCGTCGCTTCGGTCAGGATGGCGAGTCCCAGCGACAGCGTGGCGATCACCAGCACCGGACCCAGCACATTGGGCAGCACATGCTTGAACAGGATGCGCAACGGTCCCATGCCGATCAATTTGGCGGCGTGCACGTAGTCCTTGGACTTCTCGACCAGCGTGGCGCCGCGCACCGTGCGCGCGTACTGCACCCAGGTGGAGATCCCGATCGCGAAGATCACCACGAGTACCGCCAGCTGCTCGTGCACCGAGCGCGGCAGCAGCGAGCGCGACAAGCCGTCGATCAGCAGCGCCACCAGGATCGTCGGGAAGCTCAGCTGCATGTCGGCGAGCCGCATGATCAGGTTGTCGACGCGGCCGCCCAGATAGCCGCTGACGAGACCCAGCGTGACGCCGACCGCTAGGGCGAACAGCGTGGCGCAGAAGCTCACCAGCAGCGAAATCCGCAGGCCGTACATCAGCACCGACAGCAGATCGCGCCCCTGGCCGTCGGTGCCGAGCGGAAACCGGAGCTGCCCGTCCGGCAGCCACGCCGGCGGAAGGCGCGCATCGACGAGGTCGAGCGCCGCCGGATCGAACGGATTCTGCGGCGCGAGCCACGGCGCGAACACCGCGACCAGCACGAACAGCGCAAGGATCAGCGCCGAGGCGATGGCCGTGGGCGCGCGGCGGAAGCTGTAGAGGATATCGCTGTCCTGCAGGCGATCCCATGCCGACAGCGGCGGCGCCGCGGCGCCGTCGGCGGCGGAGGTCAGCGCGTCCTTCATCCGATCCGCACCCGCGGGTCGACCCGGAAATAGAGCAGGTCGACCACCACGTTGATGGTCACGAACAGCAGCGCGATCAGCATCAGATACGCGGCGATCACCGGGATGTCGCCGAAGGTGATCGCCTGGATGATCAGCAGGCCCAGGCCCGGCCACTGGAACACCGTCTCGGTGATGATCGAGAAGGCGATCAGCGAGCCCAGCTGGAGTCCGGCAACCGTGATGACCGGGACCAGCGTGTTCTTCAGCGCGTGATGAAAATAGATCGAGCGGTCCGCGATGCCGCGCGCCCGCGCGAACTTGATGTAGTCGGTGCGCAGCACCTCGAGCATCTCGGAGCGCACCAGCCGCATGAACAGCGTCAGCTGGAACAGCGCCAGCGTGATCGACGGCATGATCAGCGATTTGAGGCCCGTGCCGGTCAGGAAGCCGGTGGTCCAGCCTCCGAGCCTGACGACGTCACCGCGGCCGTACGCCGGCAGCCAGTTGAGCTCGACCGAGAAGATCAGGATCAGGATGATCCCGGTCAGGAACGAAGGAATGGAAATGCCGATGAGCGAGACCACCTGCAGCAGCTGCGCGCCCCAGGCGTTGCGCCGGATGCCGGCGTACACGCCCATCGGGATGCCGACCCCCAGCGCCAGCACCGCCGCGCACAGGGACAGCTCGAGCGTGGCAGGCACCCGTGACATCAGCACCTGGCTCACCGGCTCGATGTTGCGATAGGAAATACCGAACTCGCCGCGCACGGCGAGGCCGATGTAGCTGAAGAAACGCAGCAGCAGTGGCTGGTCGAGGCCCAGCGCCGCGCGCATCGCCTCGCGCTGCTCGACGGTCGCCCGCTCGCCCAGCAGGTTGTTGACCGGATCGCCGATGTAGTTGAACAGCAGGAACGAGATGAACGACACGCCGATCATCACCAGCGCGCCGTTCCAGAGCCGGGTCGACAGGAAGCGCAGCAAGGCGGCGAGTCAGGCGGGACCGCTGGCGCACGGTTGCCCGCGCGCCAGCAGCAAGGTTGATGTGCAGACCGGCGACCGGTTCGACGGGCTCAGTTCGTCGTCACCAGCCGCAGGCGCAGCTGGTTGTCGGGGCTCTGCCGGAGGTCGACACCCTTCTTCGCGGCCCAGGTGATCGGCTGCTGGTGCAGCGGGAGGTAGACCATGTCGTTGCGCGTGATCGCCACGCCCTCGCCGATCAGCCCCCGGCGTTTCTCGACATCGAGCTCGGAGGCGATCCTGGGCAGCAGCGCGTCGAAGACCGGATTGGAGTAGCGCCCGGCGTTGAGCCCGCCGGCCGTGGCGGAACGCGTCGCGACCGTGTCGAACAGCACGGCATAGGCGTCGACCATCGGCAGCCCGGCGTGCCCGATCATGTACAGCGAGATGTCCTGCGTGTTGAGGCGCACGTTCCACTTGGCCGCCGGCTCGAACTGCGGCGTGATCTTGACGCCGGCCCGGCCCAGCATCGAAATGACGGCGAGGCAGATCTGCTCGTCGTACACATAGCGGTTGTTCGGGCACTGCATGCCGACCGTGAAGCCGTCGGGATAGCCCGCCTCGGCCAGCAGTTTCCTGGCGGCTTCGGGGTCGTACGGCAGGATGCGCGCGTTCATCCCCTGGGGCGCGCCGTTCAAGGCCGGCGAGACGATCATCCCGGCGGGCCAGGACACGCCGCGCATCACCGAGCGCTTGATCGCCTCGACGTCGATCGCCTGGTACAGCGCCCGGCGCACGCGCACGTCCTTGAACGGGTTCTTGCCCTTGACGTCCGAGTACAGCAGCTCGTCGCGGTACTGGTCCATGCCGAAGAAGATCGTGCGCAGTTCGGGGCCCTGGACCACGGTGAACGTGCCGGAGCTGTTGATGCGCTGCACGTCCTGCAGCGGCACGCTGACGGTCGCGTCCAGTGCGCCCGACAGCAGCGAGGCGGTGCGCGTCGCGTCCGACTGGATCGGCGTGAAATTGACCTCGGTCAGATTGTGCTTCGGCTTGTCCCACCAGTTCGTATTGACCGCCAGCACGGTCTTCACGTCGACCTCGCGCGACTTCAGCATGAAGGGGCCGGTGCCGTTGGCGTTGCGATTGGCGAAGTTCTCCTTCTTCTGCTGCAGGTCGCTCGCTTCCTTCGCGTTGTTGGCTTCGCACCAGGCCTTGCTCATGATGGTGAAGCTCATCAGATTGTTGAGCAGCAGCGGAAACGGCGTGTGCGTCTCCACGTCGACCGTGTAGGCATCGACCTTGCGCACGTCCTTGATGCCGCCGAGGTCGAGCTTGGAGATCGAGCCGGGCGACTGGATGCGCTGCCAGCTGAACACGACGTCGTCGGCGGAGAACGGCTCGCCGTTGTGGAACTTGACGTTGCGGCGCAGCTTGAAGCGCCACACCGTCGGGCTCACCGTCTGCCACGACTCGGCCAGCGCGGGCTCGACCTTCAGCTCCTCGTTGAAGCGCGCGAGCCCCTCGTAGATGTTGTTGATGAACGCCGTCGTGAACGAATTGTTCGTCGAGTACGGGTCCATCGACAGCGCGTCGAGCGACGCGGTCCAGGTGAACGTCTTGGCCTCGGCCGTCGCGGCCCCGACCAGCATGGACAACGCCATCACCAGCGCCAGCATGTGCTTTTTCATCGAGCGAGCTCCTGTTGAAGAAACGAATCGGGCTGTTTCAGCGGCCGCCGGTGCTGCGCCCCGGCGGATCGCGGACCGGCTGACGACGACCGGGCGGACTTGCGGACGCGGCGCCGAGCACCTGCGCGAGATCGACCCGCTGGGGTTCGCCGCCCAGGTGAAGCTGGCGCTCGCAACCCAGGAGGTGCTCCTCCATCAGGCGCGCGGCTGCGGCGTAGTCGCCCGTCTCGATCGCGTCGAGGATTTCCAGATGCTCGTGGCAGGAGCAGGTGTTCGTGCCGGGAACGTCGTAGAGGGCGACCATCAGCGAGGTCCGCGAGACGACCCGCTTGAGATGCTGCTCCAGCGCCGCATTGCCAGTGGCCGCGACCAGGTCGAGATGGAATTTGCCGGCGAGCCGGATGTAGCGCGGCGTGTCGCCGACCCGGCTGGCCTCGCGCTCTTCGGCCACCTGCCGGCGCAGGGCGTCGAGCCAGCGCTGCGGCGCGCGCCGGGCCAGAACGCGCAGGACGCCCGCTTCGAGGATGCGGCGCAACTCGTAGACATCCCGGGTCTCCTCGACGGAAGGTCGCGCCACGAACGCACCGCGGTTGGGAATGAGGTCCAGCAGCTCGTCGGCCGCCAGCCGGCTCAGGACCTTGCGCACGGCGCCGCGCGTGACGCCGAAGATGCGGCAGAGCTCGATCTCGGGCAGCTTGGTCCCCGGCGGCAGCCGATGCTCGTAGATCGCGTCGGCAAGCTGCCGGTGCATCCGCGCTTCGCCGTTCTCGTCGGCAACGGGCGAGGGCGCGGACACCCGGCGACGCGGGGTGACGGCAAGGACGGGGCGAAGGACGATTGTCATCGGATCGGGCTCACGATGGGGTCGTATTGTGCACATAAATTCCGCGCAGTCAACACTTTTGTTAACAATGCGCAACAGTGGCCCGTGCCGGCTCTCTTCGCCGGCTCGCCTGCTGCCCGAAGAACGACCGCTGCCAAAACCGTCGGCGACCCTACTTTCGCCCCCGGACCCAGAACTGGTACATCAGCGCGAAAGTGTCGGGCCGGTCCATCTCGAACTGGTGCCAATGTTCGAGGTTCGTCAGCGCCCGGTCCTCGGGGAAACGGGCCCGATAACGTGCCGCGGCATGGGTGTCCGGCCATTCGAACCCGATGAACTCGAGGTCGAGATCAGCAAGGAGCCCGGCGATCTGCGGCAGGCTGAACCGTTGCTCCTGGACGTGGAAGATGAGATCGCGGCAGGCGCTCAAGCTGTAGAAGTCCTCGCCTCGCGCAACTCGTGCCAGCAGCGCATCGTCCGGGCGAGCGAGGATCGCCGCGCGGCACGCGCGTATGCCATCGGGCGTGGGCGCGTACCCCCCCGCCACGATGAACTCGCGCGCACGGACGACGTGGCGGCGTGCCTGTTCGCTGTAGAGCCCGATACGCATCAGGCCGCCGGGACGCAGCAGCGAGCAGAGGATCCGCCAGCCGGCCACGGGATCCGCGAGGTGATGCAGCACGCCGGTGCAATCGACAACGTCGAAGCGCTCGGTCAGCGTGCCCAGTGCCAGGATGTCCGCCTGCCGGTACTCGATGTTGCCGATGCCGAGCTCGCGCGTCTTGCGCACGGCGTAGGCTAGGCTGGTCAGGCTCAAGTCCACGGCCAGCACGCTCGCCTCCGGGAATCGCCGCGCCGTGTTGATCGGATGCCGTCCGGTGCCGCACCCCGCGACGAGGATGCGCGCCGGAACATCGGGTAACCCGTCCAGACGCGCTTCCGGAAAGAGGCCGCGCAAAAAAGCCGCGACGGACGACGGCGCAACGCCACGTCCCGGCCGCTGCCATCTCGGGTAAGGATTGGCCTCGTACTGGCTGCGGACCGCAGCCGAGACGCCGTCGACCACGTCCGTCAGGGCGACGATCGTTCCCCGGAGGCGTCGCTCCTCCCGCGGCTCGCGGATCTGCCGCAGCGCTAGCGAGGCAAGCGCGGTCGGCGCGAGCTCGGCGGCGATTCCCTCGTCCGCGTCGAGCGTGTGCAGCGGACGACAGCAGGCATAAAGGGCGTACCAGTGGAGCGGCACCTGACTTCCCGTCGCCCTCGCCGTCGCGATCGCGCTGCGCAATCCCGCGGCCGCGGCCGCTTCCGCGTCGGACTCGTCATGCACGTACTCGGTGTTGAAGCACTGGTGCGCGATCGCCGCGATGTCCGGTAGCGGCAGCGACGGCGGGCCCACGGGGTCCGCCGCGAATTCCCGCAGCAGGCCCTGGCGCGCGAACGCGAGCAGGCGCTCGACGAAGAGGTTCGGCACCACGACTTCCTCGAGCAGTCGCCGCAGCAGCGCGTCCTCGAGCAGCGCGCACACGAGAGGCTGCAGCGCGGTCCAGGCGCGCGGATCGCCGGTGCCGGGCTCCGGAAATCGTTCCCGCAGCTCGATCGCCTCCGGGCGCGTGGCCACGGCGCTCGCGATCGGACGCGCCAGACGCGCCGGGTCGACCGCGGAGTGGCCGAGCGCGCGGAACAGCAGGTCGCGCATGCGCGGATCGACCGGATGCCGCAGATCGTAGTCCCGGACGCACTGCTCGAACTGCGTCCAGTACGCCGGATTGTCGCGGTGAAGCTGCAGCGCGGCCACAATGCTTTCCAGCGCGGCATCCGCGTTGGCAACGACCGCGGAGGACGCCGTTGGCGCAGCGAAGGCCTGTTCCAGTCGGGCCGCCAGCGCCGAGCGTGCCCGCGACAGGTTGTACCGGGCCTCGTGGAACGCGGGGTCGAGTGCGAGCGCCTGCTCGAAATTCGCTGCGGCTTCCTCGCACTGCCCCCGTGCAAGCCTCGCCGCGCCCTGCCCGAACAGCGCGAACGGATAGTCGGGCTTGAGCGCGAGCGCGCGGCCGAAGCTGGCTTCGGCGCCTGCGCTGTCGCCGCGCTCGAGCAGCAGGTTGCCGAGATTCGAATGCGCCTCCGCCAGGGCAGGATCCAGAGCGAGCGCCGCCTCGAGCTCCGCGATCGCCAGATCGGGCAGCCCGAGACTCCGGTAGGCGATCGCCAGATGACACCGGAATGCCGGCTGTCGGGGATTCAACGCGATCGCGCGGGACAGCGGCTCCAGCGCACGGCCGGGATCTCCCGACTGCAGCCCGAGTACGCCGATGGCGTGGAGCGCGTCGGGATCCTGCGGCAGGTTCGCCCGCAGGATCGCGAACGCCGCGGCGGCACTTGCGCGGTCCCCGGCTTCGAGCGCGGCGAGAGCGCGCGCCAGCAGCCGGCCGTCGAATCCGTCCGGCGACAGCGCAGACTGGCGGCGCTTCTTTTCACCCATCGCGATGTATCGGTTCCTGCCTGGTCTCGCCCGGGGACACCCTCGCTGCGCACCGCCGGATGGCGCGACGGTTCGGA
>CAYGYQ010000029.1:1945-21774 GCA_964354035.1 uncultured Bordetella sp. | reverse complement strand
AGCGTGCGGGACCACGCCAGCTTGGCGGCGGCCTCGTCGTAGCGCGGGGTCGTGTCGTTGTGGAAGCCGTGGTTGGTGCCCGGATACGTGAACGCCTGGTACTTGACGTTGTTGGCCTTGAGCGCGGCCTCGAAGGGCGGCCAGCCCGCGTTGATGCGCTCGTCCTTCTCGGCATAGTGGATCAGCAGCGGCGCCTTGATCCTGGCCGTGTCCGCCGCGCTGGGCTGTCCGCCGTAGAAGGGCACCGCTGCCGCGAGGTCGGGGATCCGCACGGCCATCATGTTGACGGTCATCCCGCCGAAGCAGAAGCCCACGGCGCCGATCTTGCCGGTGCTTTCCGGGCGCGATTTGAGAAAGCCCACGGCGGCGAGGAGATCCTCCGTGCGCTTGGCCGCATCGAGCTGGCCGAACAGCTGCGCCGCCTTCTCCTCGTCGCCCGGATAGCCGCCGAGCGGCGTGAGGGCATCCGGCGCGAACGCGGCGTATCCGTCCACGGCGAGGCGCCGGGCGACATCCTCGATGTACGGGTTGAGGCCGCGATTCTCGTGGATCACGACGATGCCGGGCCACTTGCCGGCCCCTGCCGGGTGGGCGAAGTACCCTTTCATCGTGCCCGAGCCCTGCGGCGACGGGTAGGTGAGGTACTCCGTCTTGATCCGGGCGTCGGTCTTCGCGACCTGTTGCGCGAACGCGTAGTTGGGACGCAAGCTCTCCAGCATTGCCGCGGCCGAAAAGCCGCCGACCGCGTACTTGCCGGCCTTGTCCAGGAAATCGCGGCGGGACAGCCAGCCGTGCACGTAACCATCGAACAGCTTCAGGACTTCGGGAGGGAAATCGCTGGCCTTGCGTCGTTCCATGACACATGCTCCTTGGGTTGAGAGGGATTGGGGCGGCGAATGCTAACACCGTTCCATTCCGATTATTCCCGTGCTCTTGACTCCGATTTGTCCGGCTTGGGGAGACGGAGCATCAGCGTCGTCGGATCAACGGATGACTGCTCGAAGCCATAGTGCAGGTAGAACGCCTTGGCACGTTGATGCATGGCATGGACCAGCAGCGCGCGCACCCCGGCGTTCTCGGCAATGGCCAGCGTGCGCAGGACGGCATCCTTGAGCAAGGCACCGCCGAGCTGTCTACCCTGAGCGCTGCGGTCGACGGCCAGGCGCGCCAGGACCATCACGGGGACGGGATCCGGCATGTTGCGGCGGATCGATCCCGGGGCGGCGCGATGCGAAACGGCCCCGGCAGCCAGCGCGTAGTAGCCCATCACGCGGTGACCGGCACCGACGGCCACGAATGTGCGACTGGCGCCGCTCGCCTGATTGGCCAGCGCCCGTCGCTTCAGCCAGTTGTCGAGCAGCGGCTCACCGGAATCGAAATCGGCGACATCGTGCTCGATCGCCAGCGGTGTCGGGGCGCCGACGATCATCGCCGTCAGACGGCGGACTTGGCTCGTCCAACCTTTCGCCTTGCCGGGCGTGGTTCCCAGGGCAAATTGACGGCGAGCAGCCGATCGAGGCGCTCGTTCGGGCGGGCAGGGGCGTCGAGCTTCCGGCAGAACTCCCTGAACTTCCTCGCATCGAGCCGGAAAAAAACCTGATCGAGCATCACGCTCTGCGCTTTCTCGCAGGCGGCCTCCAGCATGAAGTCGGAACGATTTTTCCCCAGGAGGGACGCTGCCTGGTCGATGAGGTCGCGCTGCTCCGCGTGAGCCCGCAGATTGATGGGTGTGTCGCGCATCGCCTTCTCCCGATGAATACACAAAAGATATACAAGATGGTAGGACACTGTATATCTATTGTCAATACATCATGCCACCTCGTGACGATGGAGGGGCCGATGCCGATTGCTTGGGGAAATCGATGCCCAAGCGCATTCTGACCGATGCATCGTCGGCGCTCCATCCAACGAACGGCCGATCCGCAATCTACAGGTTCGTCCCGGCGCCGGTTGTTCGCGGCACATCGCCACGTGTGCGGCGAACGCGGCGAGTGCGCAGTATTCGCTGCAGGAATCTTCGTGTTCCGCATGGCGCGAGATGAGGTCATTTTCAGACTACAATTGATCACGTTTCCCTGCGGGCCGCGGTTATGCCAAGGTGCCTCGCCCGGCAGGATCCCACCCGACCTTCGGACGGCGTGAAATTGATCGATTGGTGGCCCTTCGTCATTTCCGCAGTCTGCGCCGGCATCCTGATGCCGCTGGCAGTTAACGCGCGAGGGTTGGGCCACGATGAACCCCAGGGCGTGCAGAAGCTGCACGGCATAGCGACCTCGCGGCTGGGCGGCATCGTCATCGTCATCGCCTGCGCCGCCACGCTGGCCGTGCTTCTGGCGTACGGGCGCGGCCACATGCCACCGGAGTTGCCGCTGGTACTGGCGGCGGTGCCCGTGGTGCTGCTCGGTCTCGCCGAAGATCTCACCCGCCGCGTGCGCCCCCGCTATCGGATGGCCGCCGCCGTCGCCTCGGCGATGCTGGCGAGCGCCTTTTCCGGCGGCATCGTGCCCCGGCTCGACCTGCCGCTCGTCGACGATCTGCTGCAGCACCTCTGGTTCGTGCTGCCGTTGACGTGGTTCATGGTTGCCGGCGCCTGCAATGCGGTGAACCTGATTGACGGGGCCCACGGCCTTGCAGGGGGCACCGCACTGATCATGTTTGGCGGCATCGCCCTGGCCGCGGGCTGGTCGGGCGATGTGGTGACGCTGAACGAAGCACTGGTCGTGATGGGCGCCCTGGTCGGCTTCCTGTTCTGGAACTACCCGCGCGGTCGGATTTTCCTGGGCGACGCCGGCGCGTATTTCATCGGCTTCATGTACGCCGAACTCTCGATCCAGCTCATCGCGCGCAACAGCGGCCTCTCGGCCTGGTACGTCATCATGCTGGCGGGCTATCCGATCGTCGACACCCTGTTCGCGATGTACCGGCGCGGGCTCCTGCGCCGCGTGCCGCTGATGGAACCTGACGCGCTGCACCTGCACTCGCTGGTGTTCCGTCGCGTGGCGATGCCGATCCAGCGCCGGCAGAAGCGCTTTAGCCTGCGTCGTGCCAACGCGCGCGTCGCGCCGCGGCTATGGCTGCACAGCGCGCTGTGCTTTGCGCTGGCCGTGTTCTTCCATGACCATACGCCGGCGCTGTGGGGTTGCCTGGCGGCCTACACGGCGTTCTACGTGAGTCAGTACCGGGCGCTGGTGCGATTCCGCGGCAAGGGGGTGCGGCGATGGGCGGCGAGGGCGATCAAGACGTCAGCCACCGTGAAGCGGGATGGGGTTACACCCCACTTTTGAGAGAAACGGGGCCCCTTTGTCCGCACGGAGCTGACGATGTGCAATGCCGCGGATCACGGATCTCGCCCCCGCTCGATGCTGTGCATCCTGCCGCCGTACATCCTGCGCGAGATCGCGAAGAATGGCACGGCGGAGCAGCGGGCGGCGGCGCTTGAAGCATTGGAGGTCGACCAGGCGATCCGCGCCCGGCGCGCGGCGACCGCACCCGCGCCGCGACTTGCGTCGGCGATCCCGCCGAAGAGGGCCGGGAAGCGCGCGGCGCCGAAGCCACGGCGCACGATCTACACCGCGGCGGGTTCGCAACAACTCCCCGGAAAGGTCGTGCGGCAGGAGGGCGCCGCGGCCTCGGGTGATGCCGCCGTCGACGAGGCTTACGACGGCCTGGGTGCGACCTTCACCTTCTTTCTCGAGGCCTGCCAGCGCAATTCCATCGACGATGCCGGCCTGCCGCTCGACGCCACCGTGCACTTCGGCAGGAAATACGACAATGCCTTCTGGAACGGCAGCCAGATGGTCTTCGGCGATGGCGACGGCAAGCTCTTCAATCGCTTCACCGTCGCCCTCGACGTCATCGGCCACGAGCTCACGCACGGCGTCACCGAGCGCGAAGCGGCGCTCGTCTACCGGGGCCAGCCCGGCGCGCTCAACGAATCGCTGTCCGACGTCTTTGGCTCGCTGGTCAAGCAGCATGAGCTGAAGCAGGATGCCAAGGCCGCGGACTGGCTGATCGGCGCGGGGCTACTCGCCAAGGGCGTCAAGGGCGTGGCCCTGCGCTCGCTGAAGGCGCCCGGCTCCGCCTACGACGACCGCGTCCTGGGCCGTGATCCGCAGCCCGCGCACATGCAGGACTTCGTGCGCACGACCGACGACAACGGCGGCGTCCACATCAACTCGGGCATCCCGAACCACGCGTTCTATCTGGCCGCGACCGCGATCGGCGGCAAGGCGTGGGAATTCGCCGGGCGCATCTGGTACGAGGCGCTGCGCGACCCCAAGCTCAAGGCCAACGCCAATTTCGCGGCGTTCGCGAAGCTGACGGTCGCCGTCGCGGGACGGCTCTACCGGCCCAAGGGCAGGGAGGCGGCGGCGGTCGCGCAGGCATGGCAGCAGGTCGGTGTGTTGTAGCTTCTCCTTCCACGAGCCATGGCCACTGACCCTGCTGCCTTGCGCGTGACGCTGCAGATCGACGGCGGTTTCGCACATCTGCCTGGATTGGCGCGGCCGATCGCGCTCAACGCCGCGCAGCTCGGCGACGAGCAGGCGGCGCAATTGCAGCGGCTGTGCGCGTCAGCGTGCGCCGTCGCGCCGAAGCGCAGGGCGAGCCGAGCCGCGGGCGTCCCGGACGGCCGGCGCTATCGGCTGATGGTCGAATCGGGGGATTCGCGGCGCGAGGTCACGGCCGCCGACCCGGTCGATGCACCTGCCATTGCCGAGCTGATCGCATTCGTCGAGAAGCATGGGCGGCGCTGATGCGGCAGGATCGAATGTCTGCGCCCGGCATGGCCATTCCCCCCTATAATTCAACCCTTGCCTGCGCCGGGACCTGAATGCGCAACTACGAATCAAGGAAGCGAATCCTCGTCACCGGCGGCGCCGGTTTCCTGGGCTCTCACCTGTGCGACCGCCTGCTCGAGCACGGCCACGAGGTGCTCTGCGTCGACAACCTGTTCACCGGCACCAAGCGCAACATCGACCACCTGCACGACAACCCGCGCTTCGAGTTCTTGCGCCACGACGTCACGTTTCCGCTGTTCATCGAGGTCGACGAGATCTACAACCTCGCCTGCCCGGCCTCGCCGATCCACTACCAGCACGACCCGGTGCAGACGACCAAGACCTCGGTCCACGGCGCGATCAACATGCTGGGGCTCGCCAAGCGCCTGCGCTGCCGGATCTTCCAGGCCTCGACCAGCGAGGTGTACGGCGACCCGCATATCCACCCGCAGCCGGAATCGTACTGGGGCAACGTCAACCCGATCGGCATCCGCTCCTGCTACGACGAAGGCAAGCGCTGCGCCGAGACCCTCTTCTTCGACTACCACCGCCAGCACAAGCTCGAGATCAAGGTCGCGCGCATCTTCAACACCTACGGCCCGCGGATGCACCCGGCCGACGGGCGCGTGGTGTCCAATTTCATCGTCCAGGCGCTGAAAAACGAGCCGATCACCATCTACGGCGAAGGGCAGCAGACGCGCTCGTTCTGCTACGTGGACGACCTGATCGACGCCTTCGTGACGTTGATGGCGACGCCGGCTGAATTTACCGGGCCCGTGAACCTCGGCAATCCGAACGAATTCCGCATCGTGGACCTGGCAGAAAAGATCATCGCGATCACCGGATCGCGCTCCGCGATCGAGCGCAAACCCATGCCCGCGGACGATCCGGCGCAGCGGCAGCCTGACATCGCGCTCGCGCGGCAGCATCTCGGCTGGGAGCCGAAGGTGCAGCTCGACGAGGGACTCGCCAAGGCGATCGCATACTTCGAGTCGATCCTCGGACACCCCGGGACCCGCACCTCGTAGCATGTGCGGCGTCGCCGGCATCTACGCCTACCGTGCTTCGGCGCCTCCGGTCGATCGCGACGAACTGCTCCTCATTCGCGAGCACATGATTCGGCGCGGCCCCGACGGCGCCGGATTGTGGATCGCCGCCAACGGGCGGATCGGCCTCGCGCACCGTCGCCTGGCAATCATCGATCTGTCCGAGGCCGGCGCGCAGCCGATGACCAGCGCCGATGGGCACCTGCGCATCACCTTCAACGGCGAGATCTACAACTACCGCGAGCTGCGCGGCGAGCTCGAAGCCAAGGGCTGCGTCTTCCGTTCCCACTCCGACACCGAGGTGCTGCTGCATCTGTACGCCGAGCGCGGGCCGGAGATGGTGCACGCGCTGCGCGGGATGTTCGCGTTCGGCATCTGGGACGAGCGCCAGCAGGAACTCTTTCTCGCGCGCGACCCGCTCGGCATCAAGCCCCTTTACTACGCCGACGATGGCGCCACGTTCCGCTTTGCCACGCTGGTCGAAGCCCTGGTCAAGGGCGGGCGCGTGGACACCGGCGAGGACGTGGCCGGGATCGCGGGCTTCTACCTCTTCGGCTGCGTGCCGGAGCCGTACACGTTCCACCGCGCGGTGCGCGCGCTTCCGGCGGGAACGACGCTGCGTATCAGCCGGAGCGGGATGCGCGAGCCAGCGCGATATTTCAGCGTCACCGAGGAATTCCGGAAAGCCGAAGCGGCGCCCAGCATGCTCGCTCCCGGAGCAATTGACGAGCAGATCCGCGCGATCTTCAGCGACTCGATGCGCCATCACATGGTCTCGGACGTCCCGGTGGGACTGTTCCTTTCGTCCGGCGTCGATTCCAGCGTGCTCGCGTCGCTGGGTGCCGGGCTCAACCGCGAAAAGCTCCACGCCATCACGCTCGGCTTCCGCGAATATCGCGGCACGCCGGATGACGAGACTGTGCTCGCGGAGAAACACGCCGCGCAACTTGGCATCCGGCACACGACGCGATGGATCGAGCGCGGCGACTTTCACGACGAATGGCAGGGATTCTTCGCCGGCATGGACCAGGCTTCCACCGACGGTATCAACAGCTACCTGGTGTCGAAGGTTGCGGCCGCATCCGGGCTCAAGGTGGCCATTTCGGGGCTGGGCGGCGACGAGCTCTTCGGCGGCTATCCGAGCTTTCGCGATGTCCCCCGCATCCGGCGCTGGGCTCCGCGCGCGACGCGTACGGGGAGGGCGCTCCGTGCATTGTCCGCTCCCGTCCTCCGGCAGATGACCTCGCCAAAGTATGCGGGGTTGCTGGAGTACGGATCGAGCCATGCCGGGGCTTACCTGTTGCGCCGGGCGCTCTACATGCCATGGGAGCTTCCCCGCTTGCTGGGTCGGGAACGGGCGGCGGCCGGCCTCGCGGCGCTGCGCCCGGTCGAGCGGATACAGGAAACCGTCGGCGGGCTCGCGAACGCGCGCTGCATCGTCTCCGCGCTCGAGCTCTGCTGGTACATGCGCAATCAGCTGCTGCGCGACGCGGATTGGGCCGGCATGAGCCAAGGGGTCGAGATCCGCGTGCCGTTTGTCGATGCGACCGTCCTGCGCGCGCTGGCGCCGATGCTCGCCGGCCCCAATCCGCCGACCAAGGCACAGCTGGCGAAGGCGATCGCGCCCCCGCTGGCCGAGGACATTGCGGCGCGCAGGAAGACGGGCTTTTCCGTTCCGGTGCGCGATTGGCTGGGCCAGGAGCTTCCGCGCCTGTCGCGCGAGCGCGGACTGCGGGGCTGGGCACGCGTGGTCGGACGCCTCAGGAGCGGGCGCCGCTTCCTGTCGTTCGTCACCGATGCGTACGGCGGGCATGGCGGCATCGCGCTCTACAACCGGGATCTCTTGCAGGCGCTGTGCAGTTTTCCCGGGTGTGCGCGCGTGGTTGCCGTCCCCCGGACGATGCCGAATCCCCTCGAGCCGATGCCCGACAAGCTCGTGTACCTCGACACCGCCGTCGGCGGCAAACTGCGCTACCTCGCTACCGCCCTTCGCGTGCTGCGCGGCGATCGCAGCCACGATCTGGTGGTGTGCGGCCACATCAACCTCATGCCGCTCGCCTGGCTGGCGAGCCGTTTCCTCGACGTGCCCCTGGTTCTTTTCATCTACGGCATCGACGCCTGGCAGCCGTCGCGCAGTCGGCTCGCCAATGCGCTGACGAAACGAGTCCGCTGGGTGGTCTCCATCAGCGCAGTGACTGCGGAGCGATTCCGGTCGTGGGTTCCCGCCGCGACGCAGCAGCTGCGGGTGCTGCCGAACGCGATTCACGCCGACTGGTATGGCCCGGGCGCCAAGAACCCGGCGCTGCTCGAACGGTACGGGCTGGCAGGAAAAACGGTGCTGATGACACTGGGACGGCTCGTGTCCGCCGAGCGCTACAAGGGCTTCGACGAAACGATCGAGGCATTGCCGGGCCTCATCGCGGCCTTGCCCGATGTCGCGTACCTGCTCGTCGGCGATGGCTCGGATCGGGAACGCCTCGAACAGAAGGTCCGCGCGCTCGGTGTCGCGGACCGTGTCGTGTTCGCCGGCAACGTTCCCGAAGCGGAAAAGGCCGACCATTACCGGCTGGCCGATGTCTATGTGATGCCGAGCCAGGGCGAGGGTTTCGGCTTCGTGCTGCTCGAAGCGATGGCCTGCGGCATTCCGGTGATCGCCAGCAAGCTCGACGGTGGCCGCGAGGCGGTGCGCGACGGACAACTCGGGACGCTCGTCGATCCGGCCGACAGGGCGCAATTGCAGCGCGCGATACTCGACGCGTTGCGCCAGCCCAGGGGCATCGTCCCCGCGGGCCTCGAGCACTTTTCGTTCCGCAATTTCGAAGCGCGCGCGCACGCGCTGTTTGGACAGGTACTGGCGGAGTCGCCGCAACCCTTCGGCCGAACATGAAGACCGCACTGATCCTCGGGATCTCCGGCCAGGACGGAGCGTACCTCGCGCGGTTCCTGCTGGGCAAGGCCTACACCGTGTTCGGCGGCTCACGCGATGCGCAGATGCAGTCGTTCACGAATCTCGCGTGGCTGGGCATTCGCGACCGCGTCACCGTCGAGTCGGTGAGCCTCAACGATTTCCGCAGTGTGCTCCAGACGTTGAGCAGGATCCAGCCCGACGAGGTGTACAACCTGGCCGGCCAAAGCTCGGTAGCGCTTTCCTTCGAGCAGCCGGTCGAGACGCTGGAGAGCATCGCCTTCGGCGCGCTGAACCTGCTGGAAGCGATCCGGTTCAACGGCCGGGCCACGAAGCTCTACAATGCGGGGTCGTCCGAGTGTTTCGGCAACCTGCCCGCCGGCCCGGCCGACGAGACGACTCCGTTCCGGCCCCGGAGCCCGTACGCGGTGGCCAAGGCGGCGGCGTTCTGGGAGGTGGCCAACTATCGCGAAGCCTACGATCTTTTCGCGTGCTCGGGCATCCTGTTCAACCACGAATCGCCGCTGCGGCCCGAGCGATTCGTCACGCGCAAGGTGGTCGCCGCCGCACACCGCATTGCCAGCGGCGCCAAGGAAAGGCTGCACCTGGGCGACCTCGGAATTGCCCGCGACTGGGGCTGGGCGCCGGAATATGTCGAAGCGATGTGGCTGATGCTGCAACAGAAGGAACCGGATGATTACGTCGTCGCGACCGGCGAGACGCACCGCCTGCAGGACTTCGTCGAGGCGACCTTTGCGGGGCTCGGCCTCGACTGGCGCGAGCACGTGGTGAGCGACCCGGAATTCGCGCGCCCGAACGAATTGCGGATGAGCCGTGCCAATCCGGCGAAAGCGCATGCGCAACTCGGCTGGAAGGCGGAGTACGCGATGCCCGATGTGGTGCGGCTGATGATCGAGGCCGAAGGGAAGGGCGGGGATGGGTGAGGGGTACCCTTGTGCATATTCGGTGCCGACGGCGCGGATCTCCCGAAAATGACGACGCCGATCGCCTCCGACGTCCACGACCAGCTCACCGTCATCGAGCCGCGGGGCCGCCTGCGGCTGCTCGACCTGCGCGAGATCTGGTCGTTCCACGAGCTGCTGTGGATGCTCGCGCGGCGCGACATCAAGGTGCGCTACAAGGAAACCGTGCTGGGCGCGCTCTGGGCCATCCTGCGCCCGACGCTGACCATGCTGATCTTCAGCATCGTGTTCGGGCGCCTCGCCAAGCTGCCCTCCGACGGCGTTCCCTATCCCGTGTTCGTGTTTGCCGGGCTGCTGCCATGGATGTTTTTCGCCCAGGCCGTGAGCAGCGCGGCGGCGTCGGTGCTGGGGGCGGGCTCGCTGATCACGCGGGTGTACTTCCCGCGCCTGATTGTGCCGCTGGCCTCGGTCGGCGTGGCGCTCGTGGATCTCATGGTCGCCCTGCTGCTGCTGGTGCCGCTGATGCTTTGGTACGGCATCGTTCCCGGCAGTTCGCTCCTCGCGGTGCCGCTGATGATCGCCGTGGCGCTGGTGGTCGCGCTGGGGGTCGGGATCGCGTTTGCTGCCGTCAGCGTCGTGTTCCGCGATTTCCGCCACATCGAGCCCTTCGTCGTGCAGATCTGGATGTTCGCCACGCCCGTGATCTATCCCGCGAGCATGATCCCCGAGCAATGGCGCTGGCTGGCCTGGCTCAATCCGATGTCCGGCGTGGTCGAGGGCTTTCGAGCCTGCTGGCTGGGGCTGCCTCTGGACTGGACCGGCGTTGCCGCATCGCTGTGGCTGGGCTTGCTGGTTCTGTTCGGCGCCGTCCTGTATTTCGAGCGCGTCGAGCGTCGTTTCGCCGATCTCATCTAGACGTGCCGATGGTTGACGCCAATTGCCCTCAGTCGGCGGCCTCGTGGTGTAGGCCGGGAAACCGCGTGCCCGCAATCGGCCCCACAGCCCCATGACCTACGCCATCAAAGTGGAAGGCGTCAGCAAGGAATACCGCATCGGCGCGCAGCACCCGCCGGGTGGGCTGCTGATGGACCAATTGGGCGGCGCCCTGCGCCATCCGCTGCGTGCGGTGCGCCACGCATTCGTGGGCGACGACGCCCAGCGCTTCTGGGCGCTCAAGGATTTGGATTTCGAGATCCAGCAAGGAGATGTGCTGGGCGTTGTTGGCCGCAATGGTGCCGGCAAGAGCACGCTCCTCAAGATTCTCAGCCGCATCACCGATCCCACGCAGGGGCGCGCGCTGGTGCGTGGCCGCATGGCCAGCTTGCTGGAAGTCGGTACCGGCTTTCACCCGGAGCTTAGCGGCCGCGAAAACATTTTCCTGAACGCCACCATCCTCGGCATGCGACGGAGGGAGATCGAACGCAAGTTCGACGAGATCGTGGCGTTCTCGGGCGTCGAGCGCTTTCTCGACACGCCGGTCAAGCATTACTCGAGTGGCATGTACGTGCGGCTTGCCTTCGCGGTGGCGGCGCACGTCGACGCCGACATCCTGCTCGTGGATGAAGTGCTGGCGGTTGGCGACGCGGAGTTTCAGAAACGTTGTTTGGGCAAGATGGGGGAGGTTGCCACGGGCGGGCGAACCGTCATTTTTGTGAGCCACAATGCAACGGCGCTACGTAATCTTTGCGCCACAGGTCTCTTGCTTGAGAGTGGAGTCTTGTCGACTATCGGCCCGATCGGGGACGTGCTCGCACGATATGCAACCCAACCACTAGCTGGCGCCCATTTCTCAACGACCGTAGGTACCGCGGGTAATACCGGGCCTGCAGCCATTTCAAGTGTAGAGGTAAGGTCGAGTAACTACCCGACATCGAATCGAATGCTGATTTCACAACCATTCGTGATCAGGGTGGAGTTGGCTGTTGCGCAACCTGCCGAAATTGGTGTCTTTTTGCATTGTTACGGGACTGGGCCTGACATGGTCTTTTCCAGCGGCAGCTTCTTCAATGAAAATCTGAACGGACTCATCCTTGCCCCAGGTCAAAATGCATTTGAGTGCCACGTACCAGGTGGCTTGCTCAATGATGGGGAATATACTTTGGACGTGCTATTGGTTCGAGCGCGCTACGATATTGTGGCGTCTGGAATGTCCATCTGCTCCTTCAAAATTCATGACGATTCTGCGACCGTCGAAGGTTGGCATTGGCGTCCCGCGGGTGTGATGCGACCGTCGCTTGCCTGGCGATTTGCGGGGGACACTTCCGATTCCGTTGCATTTGACGCCGTTACGAGCGCAGGTGCCTCTGCCAACTCGCTGAAGTCCGACTTGGATGCCTGCCATGAATGACAGGAGACATCTATTTGTAGGTGAAGACCGCAAGATTCAAATTGGACCGGACGCGCAAAAATTACTACGCGAGACCTGCGACGCCGAGTATGTAGACGAAGACTTGGGAATCGTTCGTGTCCCGAAGGACCGCTGGGCTATCGCGCAACGGTACGAACGTGGCACCTGGATGGAAGAAGCTGCACATGCGTTCGACGATCGAAATCATGAGCACGCAACGCAGTTCGACGGCTACGCATTGCTTCGTGGCAGATCTTTTGATCGAGCGATTGAACTTGGCTGCGGTCCATTTACGAACCTGCGTGTAATGGCGGGCAGTTGCGCAATCATGCGATGCACGTTAGTGGACCCACTCATTCCAGATTACCTTCACCATCGGAATTGTGCCTACAGGTATGAAATCCTGCAGATCGGCACCACTTCCCTAAACTCGCGATTGGGCCGCAATCTTTTCGGGCGCGCGATCAGGCGAGGGATCCGCGCGGTATATCCGAGATTGCTGATATCCGGAGTTCCGCTGGAGAGCACGCTCGCCACGCCAATTGAAGAAATGCCTGAGTGCGGACAATTCGATCTCGTCGTCATGATCAATGTCATCGAACATTGTTACGACATATACGAGATTCTCAGGAGAATACTCAAATTGTGCCGACGCGGTTCCTTGTTCGTCTTTCACGACCGTCTTTACAATGCGGCCACGGTAAAGCGTGAGGTTGTCGAGCGTTTTGACGCCGGTCATCCGCTTCGGGTCGATGAGTCCGTAATTCTCGAGTTTTTGCATGGTTCGTTCCATGTGCTGCTTGAACGAAGAGTCGACGTGAAGGACGAGGTTGCAGGAATCGAATTGACTGAACCCGGAATATATTTTGTCGGGGAATTGAAATAGTTGCTGCGCACCGCTTGGCTGAGGTTAAGTGCAATGAGTGAAATGTAGATGAGATTTGCATTGGAGAATCGGACAGGGTGCACATAGGCATGGGGCGCCTACTTGTTCTTACGCAGACGCACAACCTTTGGGGAGGAATCGAGACCTGGATGGCGGACCTGTTTCCGGCACTTGAGAAAGCGGGTTGGGATGTCCACTTTGGGCTCGCCTGGGGAGCACGGTTCAATTCTCCGGAGCGATTCGTGCAGCGGCATGAGTACGTCCGGCAATGGAGGCCGCTTGATGGTCGCGTCGGCACGCCAACCTCCCGCTCCCGGGCATTGATTTCTGAGTTACAGCGGCTGAACCCTGACGTCGTCATGCCGATCGCGCTGGGTGACGCGTTGCCGGCACTGCGAAGTTTTCGCCACGGTGGGGGCGCGGCGCGCATGCTTATTCCAGTGCATTCGACGCACGCCGGCACGCTGGCGGACATCATGAACAATGCCGGGGTAATTGACGGAGTCGGATTGGTGAGTGGCTTGCTCTTTCGCTGGGCGACTGCAGCGTTAGGGCGCCCGTTGCCCAAATTGTTCTGGGTCCGCAACGGCGTTCCTCCGCCAACAAGATCCCGGCGTCGGTCACGGAACGGATTGCTCCGGATGGGATTCGTCGGCCGACTTGATGCTGAGATCAAGCGCTCGCACGACCTTATCGGAATATTGTTGTCGTTGCAGAGCGCCGGGGTCCCCGTTTCACTGCGCGTTGCTGGCGACGGGCCGATGGCCTCTGAGCTTGAGGCGCGTTTTCGAGCAGTGGCTGATTCCGTTCGATATGAAATGCTTGGGTTTCTGCCGCGCGAGCGCTTGTATCGGGAGGTGTATCCCGAACTCGATGGCCTGCTACTAACTTCTGCAACGGAAGGGAGTCCTTTAGCGGTCATTGAGGCAATGCGCCATGGGGTTGTGCCAGTGGTCTCGCGTTTTCATGGGCATGCGGCCGAAAGGTTGTTAAGTCCTGGTGAAAATTGTCTGACGTTTCGGGTTGGGGACCATGCTGAGGCTGCAGCCTGTATACAACGCCTTGCTGAGTCACCTGAGCTGTGGCAGAGGCTCTCGTCGGCTGCCGTGGCGAGCACCCAGCGCTACGACACGGACGATATGATCAAAGGATGGGACCATGCGCTTCGCTCAGTTCTGTCGGCACCGGCGAGGGAACCGGTAGCGTTCGCACGGGGGGCCCCCAAGACGCATGGGCGACTCGAAAGGTGGGGCATCTCGCCGGAACTTTCTGATGATATACGCAGGCTGTGCCGTAGCCATTTTCGGCACAACGCTGGCTTTGACGAATGGCCCGGGAGTCTGAACACCGACAAGACGCTGGAAAGTGCAGTTCGCACTGAACTGGTCGCAATCGAAGAGTCGTGCAGCGCGCGGTGGTCCGATCGTGAAATGGACCAGCGCCGTGACTCAATTTGGTCTAGTCGGCACGTAGTATGAAGTTCGCCATCATTACGACAATTCAAGCGCCAACGCCTTCGGTGGAGGCGTTGGCCGCCACAACCCGTCGCGAGGGTATGGAATTGCTTGCAATTGGTGATCGAAGAACACCGGTTGCGGATTGGCCGGAAGGCTGCCGGTTTATCTCTCTGCAACAGCAATGCGGTACTGGCCTCGAACTCGTTCGCCGTCTTCCGGAAAACCACTATGCGCGAAAGAACATCGGATACCTGCTGGCGCTGCAATCGGGCGCCAGCGCGATCTTTGACACCGATGACGACAACGCACCGCTGGCATCATGGCAGGCGCGTGACGAGTGGGTCGATGCGTACGACGTGACCACGCGTGGATGGGTCAACGCGTACTCCTACTTCACGGCGGCGCATATCTGGCCGCGGGGGCTGCCCCTGGACTGTGTCGGTGCTGACCGGCCACCTGGCGTGGCACGTGGCACGCCAATGTCTACCAGGGGGCCAGTCCAGCAGGGTCTCGCGAACGGGTCGCCTGATGTGGATGCCATCTGGCGCCTGGTCCTGGACCGGGAATTCGCATTCGATTCGGGCGACAGCATTCGTCTTGGACCCGGCGCCTGGTGCCCATTCAACAGCCAGAGCACATGGTGGTTCCCGATCGCCTTCCCATTGTTGTATTTGCCGAGCCATGTAAGCTTCCGGATGACGGATATCTGGAGGAGTTTTGTGGCACAACGCTGCCTCTGGGAGCTGGATCTGGGCGTCGTGTTCCACGGTCCCGAGATGTTCCAGGACCGCAATTCGCACAATCTCTTGCGCGACTTCGAACAGGAAGTGCCGGGGTACCTCGGAAATGGCCGCCTGTGTGAGGTACTGGAGCGTACGGAACTTCGCGGTGGGGAATCCCAGGTTGGCCTCAATCTTCATCGGTGCTATTCGTCCCTGATCAGCGCCGGATTCGTTCCTGCAGCGGAATTGCGATTGGTCGAAGCATGGCTGGGTGATCTTGAGCGGACAGGCGGTGCAGTGGCACGTGCGGCCGGGTGTTCGCTGGGGCAGGAACATTCATGAATCAGGTCCTTCGGGAGATCGTCGACACGGGCCAGGTTCTACTCCCCTCCGGTGATCGAGTGGCGGTGTCGAGCCATATCGATCCCGCGTGCGGCGGCTTGTTGCAGAAGGCGATCCGTGAAGTGCGCCCGATAACCGCAGTGGAGGTCGGGCTGGCGTTCGGGATATCGACGCTTTACATGCTCGAAGCGCTTTCGGAGACAGGAGCGCGGAAACTCATCGGCATGGATCCGGCGCAGCACGACAACATGTGGCGCGGCGGCGGCCTGCACAGTGTCGAGCGCGCCCGCTACCGCAGCCTGTACGAGTTTCATGAGGATACCTCGCAACAGGTCCTGCCCCGGCTCGTTGCCCGCGGCGAGCGGATCGGTGTCGGCTTCATCGACGGCTGGCATACGTTCGATCATGTGCTGGTGGATTTCTTCTACATTGACCAGATGCTCGAGGTTGGCGGCATTGTCGTTTTCGACGATGTCGGGTATCCGGCAGTTCGCCGCCTGTGTGAATTCGTCGTCACCAACCGCGCGTACGAAATATTCGGCACCGTGAAATACGACGAGCCCGCTTCGCCGAGACAGACCGCCAAGCGGGTTTTTCGCAAATACCTTCTGCCCCTCTATCGGACGGACCAGACCCCAAGTCATGAAATGCGCGACAGGATCACGGAATTGAGCAACGTCTATTTCCTGGCGCTGAGGAAGAAAGCGGACGACGATAGACGCTGGGATCATTTCGTCCATTTCTGATGGCTCTGCAGTCCACTCCAACTGAACCCGCTACCTTGCACGATCGCCCGCTGGTTTCTGTCATCGTCCCGAGCTTCAACCAGGGACGGTTCATCGAGGAGACGATCACGTCGGCGCTGGCGCAGGACTACCGTCCGCTGGAGGTGCTGGTTCTGGATGGCGGTTCCACGGATGGAACTCTGAGCGTGCTCGAAGGATATTCAGGGGCGTCCGAGCTCAAGGTCTGGTCCGAACCGGACGATGGTGTCGTGGATGCCGTGAACAAGGGGCTGCAGAAGGCGTGCGGTGAAATCCTCGCGATCCAGAGTTCGGACGATGTTTACGTTCCAGGAGCCATCGCCGCAGCGGTTGACGCTCTGCAGGCCCATCCGGAAGCCGGCATGGTTTTCGGAGACGTCGAGCACATCGACGACCTGTCGCGGGTCACGGGACGCGACGTGCTTACTGCATTCTCGTTAGCGGAGTATCTCGGGCGCCTCACCTATATTCCACAGCCTTCGGCATTCTTCCGCGCTGCCGTATCGCGCAGTGTCGGCGGCTGGCGCGCCGAAGTCAGCTACGCGGCCGATGCCGACTTCTGGATCCGGATCGCGCTGCGGTATCCAGTCGTCAAGATCGATCGGACCTTGGCCCGCTACCGCTATCATCCTGGTCAGCGCGACAAGCATTTCGACCGCATTCTCCGCGACTGGGAGCGGATGATCCGGGACTTGCCGCGGGGCGCGTCGATGTCGCCGACGCTGGAGCGTTTCGCGAGGATGGGTGTGCACCTGGCACGTTACCGCTACACCCCGGAGGCAAACTGGCCGGCTCGAACGCGGCATCTTTACGGCGCCGCGTTTGCAAATCCGGGTGCGATCGCCCACCCTGCCTTTCCGCGGCGTGAGCTCTTCCCCGGACGGACCCCGATATGGGCGGCGCTGTCGCGCATCAAGCGTGCGCTCGGGTTGCGACCACGGGGCGGGTAGGACGAATGGGCTACAGTTTCCGGCAGAAGGTGGGCGCCGCGGTCATCGACTGGCCTCGATTCGAAATCGACCTGCGCCGCTCCTGGACGCACATCAGGAACCGTCGCGAGCGGCTGATCGAGTCTCCCAATGGCCGTGGCGTCGCCTGCCAGTGGCAATGGACTTCCGACCTGCACGTGGCCAAGGTATTCCCGTCGCTGGGTGCGCGCCTCATGATGCGCGTGCTAGGGGATTGGCCCATATCGTTTGCTGACGCCCCACTCGAAAGTCGTGGCGACGTTCAGGTAAGCTTCGTGATCGGACATCGTGGCATGCAGCGCGTCCCACATATGCTGGCGACGCTTGCTACCATTGCGGCGCAGCGTGGCCCCCGCTGCGAATGCATTGTCGTCGAGCAGTCGGCGAATGCGGAGGTGCGAGCCCTGCTGCCAGGTTGGGTCCGCTACGTTCACACACCGCTCCCGAAGCCGGACATG
Organism: uncultured Bordetella sp.; assembly: GCA_964354035.1. Classification (GTDB taxonomy): domain Bacteria; phylum Pseudomonadota; class Gammaproteobacteria; order Burkholderiales; family Casimicrobiaceae; genus CAIWHR01. The sequence continues at coordinate 4,178 of CAYGYQ010000029.1, read as the reverse complement.
CCGTATTGTCGCTCCTGGGCACTGAACGTCGGAGCACGCGTTGCCGAAGGCAGGGTTCTCGTACTGCACGATAACGATATGCTCGTTCCGGAGGGCTACGCGGCGCAACTCTGGAATCGTTACACCGATGGCTACGAAGTGATCAATTTGAAGAGGTTTATTTTCTGCTTGACGGAACAGCATTCGCACGAAGTCGCATCCAGACTCCAGCTTGGCGTCGGGCAGCCACCGGAAGTCATCATGCAGAATGCGGAGGCGGGTGGAAGTATCGCTCTGACCCGCGACGCGTTTGTCTCCATGGGCGGCTACGACGAGTCGTTCGTCGGCTGGGGCGGCGAGGACAACGAATTCTGGGAGCGCGCGCAGACGCGGCGGGTATGGCCCTATGGGTATCTACCGATCGTGCATCTGTGGCATCCGGCGCAGCCACGGAAGCAGGATCCGGCGAATCCGAACTCGCGCCGCCAGGCCCTGCGCTCGGCGATCCCGCCCGAGCAGCGCATTCGCGAACTTGTCGTGCGTCCGTTTGGTGATCTCGCGAGGCTCTCGGTTGACTGGCCCGGGCCGAGATCCGGATGACGATGGGACGCGCGTAAGTCATGTGCGGTATCGCCGGGTGGCAACTCGCGCCGGGATCTCGCCGCGACGTTGCCGAGATCGCGGCAATGGCCGCGGCGATCGCGCATCGAGGGCCGGATGATCAAGGCACCTACATAGACGATTCAGCTGGGGTTGCGCTCGCCCATCGTCGCCTCAGCATCATCGATCTGACTCCTGGCGGTCATCAGCCGATGATCGCCGACGACAACTCGGTGGTGCTTGTATTCAATGGGGAGTTATACAACTACCTGGCATTGAAGCAGGAACTCGAAGCGCTGGGGCGTCAGTTTCGTTCGCGCAGCGACACCGAGGTGGTGCTGAACGCCCTGGCGCAGTGGGGCCCGGCCGCGCTTGGGCGCTTCAATGGCATGTTCGCCCTTGTAGCCTTGTTTTCCGGCGAAGGCAAACTGTTACTCGCGCGCGACCCGATGGGGATGAAGCCGCTCTACTACACAACGCTGGCAGGCGGCGGGATCGTGTTTGCTTCGGAGGTAAAGGCGTTCCTGGCGCTAAGAGGCTTCAAGCCGGAAATCAACCCACGTTCACTGCAGCAGTACCTGGAATTCGGCTACGTGTTCGACGAGCAAGATACCTCGCTCGCAGGAGTATCCAAACTGGCGCCGGGGCACGCGATGGAGGTCATCGCCGGCCGCGCTGGACCGCCGCACGCCTTTTTCCCGGCGCCCGTGTCGCGGGAGATGGATGGGCGACCGCTAGACGAAATGGTCGACGAGCTGCACGCCACACTCTCGGAAGTTGTCCGGCAGCATCTGGTCGCCGACGTTCCGGTGGGTCTGTTGCTCTCCGGAGGGCTTGATTCGAGTATCATCGCGGCGCTTGCAGCAAGGGATACGCGAGTTGCGACCATCAGCATGGGCTTTGCGGAATCGGCGATCGACGAGCGTTCGTTCGCCCGCACCGTTGCCGGGCACATCGGGTCAGACCACCACGAGGTATTGATCCATCATCGCGAAATGGCGGAAGATCTGGCCGAGGTCGTCTGGTACTTCGACGACTTGTTTGCCGACTGGGGCACCGTTTCGACGCGCGTGCTCTACAGGAAATGCCGCGAACAGGGAATCAAGGTTGTGCTGGTCGGGGAGGGATCGGACGAGCTATTTGGGGGTTACCCGATCTTTGCGGCCGCGCAGCGGGTGCACGGTCCCATTCTCTGGCAGCTCTTTCAGCTGTACCGCCGTTACGCCGGGCGTCGCTATGGAGGACAGTTCCCGGCGTTCGCCTCGATCATGCGCAACCATCTGGCGCAGAGCGGCGGCAACATGTTCGACGCCGTGCGTCTCTTCGAATCGCGCAACCAGTTGCCCAACAATTATGTGATGAAGGTGGACAAGGCCAGCATGTCGGTCTGCGTCGAGGCGCGCGCGCCGTACCTCGACCGTCGTGTGGCAGAACTTGCCTATGCCGTGCCGGACCGGTATCTGCTGGCGGAGGGCACCGACAAGCTGATTCTTCGGCGCATGGCGGAGCGGCATGGACTTCTGCCGGAGGAGATAACGCGCCGCCCCAAGTTCGGCGCCTCCATTGCTGCGTCGTGGATGGACGAGTCCGCCGAGTTCCGGCGTTACGCACGCGAAGTCATCCTCGATCGGGAGGGCTGGGTCGACCGGTTGAA
>CAYGYQ010000029.1:0-1845 GCA_964354035.1 uncultured Bordetella sp. | reverse complement strand
CAATACGGGGCCGGGTCTCGCGCGAGAGGCTGGGCGGCAGGAAGCATGCGGGGAGTTCATTCAGTATCTCGACAGCGACGACGTGCTGCTCCCGGAGAAATTTGTGCTGCAAGTCGCAGGGCTGCGCGCCGATCCGAAGTGTGGTGTTGCCTACGGGTATACGCGTTATCGGCACGCCGACGGGCGCGTGGAACCGCAGCCATGGAAGGGCTCCGGGACTCGAATCGAGACCATGTTCCCTTCGTTCCTTCGCTCACGCTGGTGGGACACGCCCACCCCGCTGTATCGTGCGAGCGTGTGTGACGCGGCCGGGCCATGGACCGACCTGCGGCTCGAAGAGGATTGGGAGTACGACTGCCGCGTCGCGGCGCTGGACATCAAGCTGCGATTCTGCGAGGCGTACGTGGCAGAGGTGCGCGACCACGAGCAGGGTCGGCTCTGCCGTGGTGAAGGACGGGATCCGGGACGAATGGCGCAGCGCGCCCGGGCTCATTATCTAATATTTGAGCACGCCAGGCGCGCCGGAATGGATGCGAACGTCCCCGAAATGCAGCATTTTTCCCGAGAACTGTTCCTGCTTGCCAGACAGTGCGGGGCGGCCGGCCTTCCCACCGAATCCCGTGAATTGTTCGAGCTGGCAAAGGACGCGTCGGGTGCCCAGCGAGCGCGCGGCATCGATTTCATGCTTTACGGGATCGCCGCGGGAACTATCGGATGGCCGCTTGTCGGGCGGCTCGCGTGCGCCTCTGACTGGTTCCGCAAACGATGACCGCGCCAATAATTTCGGTCGTGATGAGCGTTTACAACGGAGCCGCTACGCTCGGCGCCTCCGTTCAGAGCGTACTCTCCCAGGAGGGCGTGGATTTCGAGTTCATCATTGTCGACGACGGCTCGACCGATGCTTCGGCGGGGATGCTGGATGAATTCGCGCGCGCGGATCGCAGGATTCGCGTCATCCATCAGGAAAATCGGGGCCTGACACGAGCGCTGATCCGGGGGTGCGCGGCGGCAGGCGGCAAGTTCATCGCACGGCAGGACTGTGGCGATATTTCCCTTCCGGGCAGGCTGAGTGCAGAACTTCGTGTGATGGCATCCAGCCCGGGCGTTGCGCTCGTTTCATGCGGAACGTGCTTTGTCGGCCCCGCCGGCGAGCGACTCTATGAGATCTCCATCGCGGGCGGCGATGCGACCGATGGTCTGATGGCGCTCGACATGGAAAGGATAAGAGGACCTGCGCACCATGGCAGCACACTATTCCGACGGGAGTCGTACGAGCGCCTAGGGGGATATCGGGAGCAATTCTATTTCGCCCAGGACCTCGACCTGTGGACTCGCCTGGTCGAGCACGGGCGGCACATCGCGCTCCCGGAAGTGCTTTACCAGGCGAGCTTCGCGCTTGGGTCCATCAGCGGCCAGTGCAGAAGCCGTCAGATCGCTTGCGCCAAGATCATTCTTGAATGCGCGCGCTTGCGCCGCGCGAAGCTGGACGAAGCGCCGGTTGTCGCGAAGGCGGCCGCGATCTTACCGGGGGAGAGGGACGCAAAACCTGCCGACCGGGCTGCCGCCTTGTATTTCGTCGGAGTGTGCCTGCGCAATCGAGCCGACCCCCGGGCGCGGCGGTACTTCCGAGACGCGTTGCGCGCGAATCCCTTGCACCTGAAGTCGGCTGTGCGACTTCTAACGGGATAGTACGGGCATGAAGCCGCCAGTATTCGACCCGAGTTGGCCCGCGGATGTGCAGGCGCTCTACCGTCACGATATGCAGGAAATGTGGGACCCGACGATTGCGCCTCAAATCTGGAACCAGTACCACAATCAGTTGGACATGTACTGCGCGCTTGCCGA